>JAOZQB010000184.1 GCA_029932445.1 Bacteroidales bacterium
AATCTAATATAAAAAGTAAAAAATTCAGATTGGTAAAGATATAAAAGATAAACGAAAATTATTTATTTAAACCGGTTTTGTTAATAAATAATAATCATTTAAAATCAATTAAAAATCATGAAAGCATGCAATATTTTTTAAAATTTCCGGTTAAAAGTATAACTTTACCGGTCAAAAATAAATACATTGAAAAAGAACATCCTAATAATTTTCAGTTTTTTGTTTATTTCAACTGTCTTTTTTTCTTGTTCGACTGAAAAAAATACAGCTGTAAGCAGATTTTATCATAACACAACAGCTTATTTTAATATCTACTTTAACGGATATGAAAGCTTCAATAACGGAATAAATACCGTAAAAGAAACACCTGAAGATTACACACAACTTATTCCTGTTTATAAAGCAGAAAGAAAAGATTTGCAAACTGCTGTTTCTTCTGACATGGATAATGCTATAAAAAAAGCCGTAAAAATGATAAAAATGCATTCTATTACGGTAAAACCGAAGCGTAAAGAACCTAAAAAAGGCAGAAGAGCCTATAAATTAACCGATAAAGAAAAAGCATTTTATGCTAAAACAGAATACAATAAATACGTTGACGATGCTTATCTTCTTATAGGGAAAGCACATTATTACAAAGGTGACTATACCGGCGGGTTAAGATCCCTTCATCTGATTATCAATAAATTCAGAAATGAAGAAGTTAAATATGATGCTTTATATTGGATTGCCAGAATAAAAAGTGCCGATGGCAGTTATCCGGAGGCAATTAACTATTTAAAATTAATCACCGATGACTCAAAACATCCGGAACGTTTAAATCCCGGTATTGATAAATGCTATGCAAATATCTACATTAAGCAAAAGAAATATTCCCAAGCTATTGAAAAACTGGATTATATCATTTCAAAAACAAAGAAAAAAAAGGATAAAGCACGATTAAAATACATAACGGCACAACTTAACCAAAAAATTAACGAAGGAGATAAAGCCATTGAATTATTTTCGGAAGTCATTAAAATGAATCCGCCTTATGAAATGGCATTCAATGCTAAAATTAATATGGCTAAAGCTTTTTTGAACAGTTCTGAAGGTTCCGAAAAGATTCGTAAACTTCTGAATAAAATGTTGAATGATGATAAAAATATTGATTTTCAGGATCAAATATATTATGTATTAGCGGGTATTGAACAAAAAGAAAACAATGAAAAGCAAGCCGTTGAATACTATAAATTATCAGCCGAAAAAAGCATCTATAATGATAATCAAAAAGCATTATCATATTTAGAATTGGCTGAAATTTATTTTAAAAACAGAAAATACCTTCCTGCGGGCAACTATTTCGACAGCACAATGTCCGTTTTGAAAACAGATTATCCCGATTATAACATCATTTCTAAAAAAGCAAAAAACATAAAAGAACTGACGGATAATTTAAAACTCATTACCTACGAAGACAGTCTTCAACGTATCTCTGCAATGGATTCAAGCGATCGTCTTGCATACATTGAAAATATTATTGCCAAAATAAAAGCAGACGAATCAGCTGCAAAAAATGCCGGATTATCAAACTACCGATCGAACGAATTCAGACAAGGTGATTATTCTCAAAATCCGACTTCCGGGAAATGGTATTTTTATAATCCGCAAGCTGTAAGTATCGGAAAATCAGAATTCTTGAAGAATTGGGGAAAACGAAAATCAGAAGATCATTGGCGACGTAAAAACAAACAGATAATTAGTGATGAAGGAGATTTTGATGAAGAGGGCACAAAACAAGACTCCGGACGTATTACCGATAATAAAAAAATTGAATATTATCTTCAAGATTTGCTGTTAACTGATTCGATGGTTGAACTTTCAAATCAACGAATAGCAAAAGCATATTTTGATGCCGGTGTTGTTTACGAACGAAAAATGGACGATTATCCCGAAGCTCAGAAATCTTATAAAACGTTGATAAAACGATTCCCGAAAAATGATTTGGTTTTAGAAGCTTATTTCAATCTTTATTTATTGAATTATAAATTCATAAATAATAAACCGACTGCAGAAAAATACAGAAATATAATTTTAAATGAATATCCTTACAGCAAATATGCTCAAATTCTTTCCGACCCCGATTATCTCGTAAAATTAAAGCAAAATAAAAACAGCATTAATAAGTTATATGAAGAAGCATACAATGCTTATAAAAGAAACAAATACACCGAAACAATTAATAAAACTGCTGAAGCATTTAAAATCTCGGAAGAAAACTATCTGGCTCCGAAATTTTTATTCTTGGAAGGGATGTCAAAAGGAAGTTTGGGAAACCAAAAAGACATGAAGAAATTGCTCGAAGAACTTGTTAAAAAATATCCTAAAGATGAAATCACACCGAAAGCACAAAATGTCATTGATTTATTAAACAGCGGAAAATATGATCCGAATTATTATACCCTTAAAAAAGATTCCGTTTATTATTATATTGTTCTGACAAATAAAGAAGATACAACTGCAAACATCATTAAATATCTTCTGACAACATATAATGCACTTACTTTTCCTAAAGATAATCTTAAAACAGATTTATCAGACTTAAATGACCGTATATCTGTTATAAGAGTTAAAAATTTTGCCGATTCCGAAAGTGCAACAATATATTTTAATAAATTTAAAAACTCCGGAAAGTTGAATAAACTGTCTCCTGAAAACTATATTCCATTGATAATTTCCGGCGCTAATTTTGAAAAATTAAAAAAACTTCCTATCATTGAAAAATATATTAAATTTTACAATTCACACAAATCCGGTATCTAAATGATTCTTATTTCTGTTGCACTTGCTCCTGTCATTCTTCTTTTAATCTATGTTTACAGAAGAGACAAATATGAAAAAGAACCTAAAAAATTACTGGCTAAAGTATTTATTTTCGGAATTATTTCGGTTATCCCGGTTTATTTTATCGAAACGGCATTAACAAATTATTGGCATAATAAATACGCACTCCCGAGTATGCAATTGAATACTGCTGCTTATGATGCTTTTGTTGTTGCAGCTTTTACGGAAGAATTTTTTAAAATCCTCGTTTTTTTTATTTTTATTCGGAAAAATAAAAATTTTAACGAGAAATTTGACGGAATTATTTATGCCGTTTTTATTTCAATGGGGTTTGCCGCAACGGAAAATTTGATGTATGTTCTCGGATCGGGATTCAGCACAGGCATTATAAGAGCATTTACGGCTGTTCCGGCTCATGCAATATTTGCCGTAACATCCGGATATTTTTTAGCTCTTGCAAAATTCAAACCCTCGGGAAAATTGATTTATCTTATCCTTGCTCTTGCTGTTCCCGTTTTATTGCACGGTATTTACGACTTTATTCTTCTGGCAAAAAATGATATATTATTGTTAATTTTTGTTCCTTACGTCATCTTCATTTTAATTATTGCTCTTAAAGGAATGAAAAGGCATTCGGATGCTTCCGTATTTAAAAAATAAATTTTATAATTTGAATTATAAGCCTCTTTCGAATTCTTCTCTCAAATTTGCTGATTGCGGATGATTTAAAACAGTATCAATCTTTGAAATCAATAAATCTTTATCTTTTGACAGAATACCTTTTAAAATAAGGTAATTTGAAGCATGATCACTCCTAAAAATGCTTTGTTTTAATTCGCTGTGTTTCAAGAAAATACCCAACTCTTCAATCAGTTCAAATTTACTTAACATGGTAAATTTCCCGGCATAACGATTTTTAAAATGACCTTCGCCCAAAGGCATACTCAAAACCAATGTCGAAACATATTCCGGTTGAATTTCATTAATCAGTTTTGCAGAATTAACGGCATGTTGACGGCTTAATTCCGCACCGCCCAAACCGTTCAAAATCATTACGGATAATTTAATTCCGGCTTCTTTTGCTTTCAGCAAACCTTTAATAGTCGATTTAAATGTTTCACCTTTATTTATATTCCGTAAAACTTCATCATCGCCGGATTCCGCACCTACATACGCCAAATCCAAACCGGCGGATTTTAATTCTTTCAATTCGGATAATGATTTATTTGCAAAATCAGAAGGTCGAGCATACACGGATATTCTGCGAACTTTACGGAATTTATTTTTAATCTCGTAAAGAATTTTATTCAGTTTTTTTGCAGATAAAACCATCGCATCACCGTCAGCAAGAAAAACTTTATTAAACACATAACCGGAATTTGCAACTTGTTCAATTTCTTTTTGAACATCTTCAAAAGGTTTCACTTTAAACAATTTGGAAGCATACATTTCACAAAATGCACACTTATTCCAAGAACAACCCGATGTTATTTGCAAAATTAAAGAACGTGCCTCCGACGGCGGACGAAATAAAGGTTGTTCATATTGAATCGGGAAGTTGTACATTTTAGATTATAATAACTGCATTTTGAAAATATTGAATTAAAAATACGATTCTACTGCTGATTAATTCGTGCTGCCAACACACCGGTATCCGTTTTTATACTTTTAAGGTATTCACTCAAAGGCTTTTCGGAAATCACAACTTTCCCCTTAACAGAAGATGCATGAATAAAATGCAAGCGTCCGTTTAGGTGTTTTGCAATTCCCGTATGTGCAATATCTATCCCTTTAATCGTTGTGGCAATTGCAATTATATCTCCGTCATTTATTAAATCTTCAACATTTTCAAGATTTTCTTCAGATACCATTTTTAATTTTGCTGCCGAAATTCTTTTTTCTGTTTCTTTTATCTCGCTTAATACAATACTATCGGATAAAGGTTTATAATATTGAGGATTTTGTGACATAAAACTGACGGAAGCATTAAAATCAACATCTCCGAAATCATTACTTACAATACTTATCAGACCTTTACTCTGATTATTAAGTAACCAATCGGTAAAATAATGTAAACGAGAAACATAACCGTTGATTTTACCGTCGCGATAACGAATGGTTTGTAATTTTTCAAAGTATTTTTCATTTGAAAATTCATTTGATTTTATACACAATCCCATTGCGGTAACATTTTCTACAAATGTTACACAATCAAGACCTTGTAAATTTACTGTAAGTTGTTCTTCTTCATTGACATCCAATGTACCTCCGACATAAGGTGTTCCCAGGAACCAATCAGCAATAAGCATTTGTATTTCAGGAATACTTTTTTCCGCCAATTTGTTTTCTGAAGCAATTTGTTGAAAATTTGCCAATTTTATACTGTCATGACGGCTCAGTTCTACACTATAAGTCTGAATCTCTTCATCTTGAATATCTTCGTTTGTATCCGTACTTGCACATGATACAAACACGATTAATAATAAAATATAATAAAATTGTTTCATCATTATTTATTTTTTTAATTCCTGTTAATTTTTAATACAATTCTCATTTCGATTAAATTTTTATATGTCCTGTTTAGCGTCCGGTTTATGAAAAACAAAAGAAAACAAGAATCTGTTTAGTATATCTTATGCAATTCACTTCCCGGAAAATAATGTTTTATTATTTCCTCAGCAGTATATCCTTTTAAAGCCATTCCTAATGCTCCGATTTGACAATAACCCACGCCGTGCCCCCAACCTGCTCCGGTAAACATAAATCCTTCCGGAATTTCGTTGTTATCATATTGTGCTTTAACAATAAAAGCAGAACTGTACAAAAACGATTTATCTAATGATTGACGAATAATAAAATCTTTGTTTAATGTTAATTGTTTTTTATTTCCGTTTTTATCCGAATACGTCACACTTAAATATTTAATTCTTCCGGAACCGCCGCGTTCTAAAATATTAATTTTTATAACTGAACGTGCATTTATATGATGATATTTATTTAAATTCTCAGTAATATCTTCCTGACTGACATACTGTTGCCATCGAAAATATTTACTGTTTTCATCAACCGA
>JAOZQB010000185.1 GCA_029932445.1 Bacteroidales bacterium
AGGTTGTAAAAGTTCCCGGAATTGCCGGCCATTGATCTCTGTAATTCAATGACAGTCTGCTGGCCTCGGTTAAACCGGCAAATGACGGAGCAATAGTCATTGGGGTAGAGTAGAACTGAGAATAGTGAGCTATCTGTGATGTTCCGATTTCCGAAACAAAGAAAAATACAACTAAAAATCCGATTAATTTTTTCAATTTACCTATTTTAATATAAGCACAAATATAAAAAATAACGTTAAATAGTGAAATATTATTATTATTTTTTTTATAAAAGGATATAAGCAAAATTGATACCGAAAATAAATTTCATTCAATCTCTTTTGATAAGAAATTTAATTTACTTAGGCTTTCAAAAACATCTTTTTTGTTTATAATATATTGATATTCAGGTAATCCAATGTCTTTTAGGAGGACGGTTTGAATGTTTTTATTCGTGTTTTTTTTATCATGTTTCATTAATAAATAAATATTTGAGAAATCATTTTCAGGAATGTTAACTTTTTTGAAAATGTTAATTAAATCTTTTGAGATTTCTTTAAAGTAATTTTTATTAAAGTCAAGATATTTAACGGAAAGCCATAGCTCACAAATAATTCCGTATGCAACGGCTGTTCCGTGTCTCATTGTTTTATTCTTTTTTAAAAAATAACTTTCAATTGCATGACCGAAAGTATGACCGAAATTTAAGGTTTTTCGTAAACCTGTTTCTGTTAGGTCATTTTTGACGAAATGTAATTTTATATTGACGGATTTCTTTATTAGAGTGTTAAATTTTTGATAATTTTTTTCTGAAAAATCATTATTTATAAAGTTTATTAATTCGTAATAATGAGCTTTGTCAAAAATTAAAGCATGCTTTATCATTTCTCCGAAGCCGGATAAAAATTCTTCAGTATCCAATGTTTTAAGAAAAATTGAAGAAATAAAGACTTTTTCGGGAAGCTTGATTATGCCTATTTGATTTTTTAATCCTTGGAAATTTATTCCTGTTTTTCCTCCCACTGACGCATCAATTTGAGCTAATAATGTTGTTGGAATATTGATAAAAGAAATCCCTCTTTTAAAAGTTGAAGCTGCAAATCCCCCTGTATCTGTTACTATTCCGCCTCCGAGATTAATTAATAAAGAATTTCTGTCGGCTTGTTTTTTAATTAAGAAATTCCAGATTTTTGTAACTGTTTCGATGTTTTTATATTTTTCTTTTGATATTATTGTAAAAACATTTTCTTTTTCGTTAAATATTTCACTAATCAAAGGAAAACAAAGCTTTTTGCAGTTTTTATCCGTTAAAATAAAAATTTGTTCGGAAGTATATTTCGATAAATATTTCTTTAAATCTGAAATTATATTTTCAGTATGAGTTATATCATTTTGATTGAAATCTTTATTCATTAATTTTGTGTTTCAATTTTTAAATATGCGCTAAAATATAAATAAATTATAAATGATGTTTTAGAATAGTTTTTATTTCATATTTAAATAGATTGAAAATGATAATTTTGCAGCATTTTAATTAAACACTATGATAGATTTTAAAAATACAGAAAAAGCCTTTGTTTCAAAATCAAACAGAGATATGAAAAAAGCTTTGGTTTTATACAAAGTAATGGCAAGTCCTTTTATTACAAGAGTAGCCAAAATTTTAACTCAATTTGCTTTAACAATTCATTTTCCGATAAATTGGATTGTGAAACCAACTATTTATAATCATTTTGTAGGCGGTGAAACAATTGATGAATGTAATCCGACCGTAAAACTAATAGGAAATTACGGGGTTAAATCAATTCTGGATTATTCGGTAGAAGGGAAAGAATCAATTGAAGATATTGAAAAAGCATTAGCGGAAACTTTGCATTCAATTGAAAATGCAGGAAAATTTGAAAATATACCGTTTGCAGTTTTCAAACCGACAGCGTTTACAAGCTCTCATATTCTTACAAAAGCAAGTTCTGATGAAGAATTAACTGAAGAAGAAAAAATTGAAGCACAAAATTTTAAAGACAGAGTAAAAATATTATGTAAAAAAGCGTATGATGTTGATATTCCGATATTAATTGATGCAGAAGATTCTTGGTATCAGAATTTTATTGATGAAACAGTGGATGAGATGATGCTGCTTTTCAATAAAGAAAAAGCAATTGTTTTTAATACATGGCAAATGTATCGAAAAGACAGATTGGAGAATTTGAAAAAAACTTATGAAAAAGCAAAAGAAGGCGGTTATTTTCTCGGAACAAAGTTTGTACGAGGAGCATATATGGAAAAAGAACGCGAACGTGCCGAGGAAATGGGTTATGAATCTCCGATTCATGAAACAAAAGAAGATACGGACAAAGCGTATAACGATGCACTAAGATTTTCATTTGAGCATCGTGATATTGTTTCGACTTTTAACGGTACTCATAATGAAGAAAGTACCTTATTATTAGTTGAATTAATGAAAGAAAATAATATCGAGAAAACGGATAAAAGATTTTGGTTTTCACAATTATACGGGATGAGTGATAATCTTAGTTTTAATTTGGGTGCTGCCGGTTATAATGTTTCTAAATATTTACCGTACGGACCCGTGAAACATGTTTTACCTTATCTGTTCCGCAGAGCTGAAGAAAATACTTCCGTTAAGGGGCAAACAAGCAGAGAATTAGTATTAATACATCAAGAAATTAAACGAAGAAAACAAAATAAAGAATAAAATCTTTTCTTTTTTTTGAATAACGGGTGTAAAGATATTAGTTTTACATCCGTTATTTTTTTAAATATTTATCATGAAAGCAGATATTATAACAATAGGTGATGAAATTTTAATCGGACAAATTACGGATACAAATTCTGTGTTTATTGCTGAAAAATTAAATAATTCAGGTTTTGAAATCAGGCAAATAACAAGTGTTGCTGATACAAAGGAACATATTTTTGAAGTGCTTGACGAGGTCTCAAAATACACCGATCTTGTAGTTATTACCGGAGGTTTGGGACCAACCGAAGATGATTTAACAAAACAAACTTTAGCAGATTATTTCGGAAGTAAATTAATATTGAATGAAGATGTGCTTGAAGATGTGAAGCAATTTGTAAGAAACAAAGGTTTTACACTTAATGAAAGAAATATAAAGCAAGCCGAAATTCCCGATAATTGTAAAATAATCAGAAATAAAAACGGAACGGCAGCCGGAATGTGGTTTGAAAAAGATGATACCGTTTTTATTTCAATGCCTGCTGTACCTTTTGAAATGAAGGAAATGTTTGAAGTAAGGGTTTTGCCTTTACTGAAAGAAAAATTTAAACTGCCGAAAGTTATTCATAAAAATATTTTAACCTACGGTTTTCCTGAATCAAGTTTGGCAGAGAAACTTTCTGATTGGGAACAAAATCTGCATTCGAAAATCAGTTTGGCTTATTTACCCTCACCGGAAAGAATTCGTTTACGTTTGAGTATGATTTGTGATACTGAAGAAAAAGCAGAAAAAATTCTTGATACTGAAGTTCAAAAGTTAAAAAACATTATCGGGGAAAATATTTTCGGCTGCGGAGCCGGTTTTTTACAAGATTCACTTGCTGAAATTTTAAATGAAAAAAATATAACCGTATCAACTGCAGAAAGTTGTACAAGCGGAAATATTGCCCGATTAATAACGTCTGTTCCGGGAAGTTCTTCATATTTTAAAGGAGGAATTGCCGCATATTCAAATGACGTTAAAACCGCCTTATTAAAAGTATCGGAAGAGACATTGGAAAAATACGGAGCAGTAAGCAAAGAGGTTGTTGAGCAAATGGTTAAAGGACAGCTTGAATTATTTAATACGGATTACGGTATTGCGGTTTCGGGAATTGCCGGACCCGACGGCGGTACTGAAGAAAAACCTGTAGGAACAACATGGATTGCCGTAGGGAATAAAGAAAAAATAATTGCAAAAAAATACACTTTCGGAACAAGACGTTTATTGAATGTGAGATTTGCAAGTACCAGAGCAATGGATAATTTAAGAAGATTTATTCTCGGATTTGATATCAATTAATTGATTTTTCTGTATATTTGTTTAATTTAAATCTGTTGCTATGAAAAATACATTTAAAATTATTCTCGTTCTTTTCTTTTTTTTAAATATTTTTAATTCTGAAGCACAAAAAGTTAAAGATACATCTGACAATTCCGCATACCTCTTAAAATCTGAAAAACCGAAATTTCAAATTACCTTCCCGACAAATTATAAATTAGAGGACAGTAAAACGGAAAAAGGTCTTAAAACAATGTTTTACAGAGCCGTAAAAAATGATGATGTGTATATGTTTAAATTTACCGAACATAAGAATCCTGCTGTTTCATCTGATAATCAGGTTTATATGAATGCTTCTTTGGAGTCTTTTGTTACCGGTATTCATGCAGAATTGATAAAGAAATTTGAATTTAAAGAGAAAAAAGAAAAAGGATTAGAAGCATTTTTAAAAATTCCCGATACACAAATGAATGTTTTTTATCGAGTATTAATTGTGAAACATGTGCAATATCAACTAATTATAATTACAAAAGCAGAAGAAAAAACGGAAGAAATTATTAATTTTTTTAAATCATTTCATATTTAAATTGCCGGATATTTTGTAAAACTGTGTAAAATTTTATATTTTCACATTCGAAACACCGGCTAATACTTCAATAAATGAAATTTTGTTTTTTTATAAGAATTTTATTTACTCTTTCTCTTTTTCAGATATTAACAGTTCATTCTGTTTTTTCACAAATAGGAAATGTTGATTCGTTAAAAACAGAACTTTTATCTGAAAAAAATGACAGTATCAGGATTATGTTATATAAAAAAATCGGGAAAGAACTTATGGAAGAGTATCCAGATTCAGCATTAAGATTTTTAAAAAAAGGAATACAAAATCAAGGTAAAAATATTAAAGAAAAAGCTGATTGTTTTTTTTATTTCGCAGAAGTTTTAAATTTTAACAAAAAGAAATATCCGGAATCTTTAAAATTATATTTTAAAGCAATTGATTTATATTTATTAATTGATGATTTTGAAAAATTAACACTGGCAAATGAACGAATTGCAAGAATTTATTTTCAATTTAATTCCATTGATAATGCATTAAAATATTTAAAAAAATCGTCTGATTATCTTCTTAAAACAGGAAATAATGAGAATTTGTCAAAAGTATATAATAATCTGGGAATTCTATACAAAAACAAGAAAGATTATAAAAATGCCGTTTATTATTATAATAAGTCAGTTGCAATTAAAAAAAATCTATCTGATACAGTCGGATTGTCAAAAACATATAACAATATAGGTGTTTCATATTTAATGTTATTTCAACATGAAAAAGCAAAAGAATATTTTTTTAAATCTTTGGATTTAAAAAAGATACTGAAAGATACTGTAGGTATTTATTTTTCATACATAAATTTGGCCGGATTATATGTTGATATGGGAGATTCTGCAAAAAACGGAGATGAAAAATATCAATTTTATACAAAAGCTGCTAAATATTCGGAAGATGCATATGAATTAATCGAATCTTTTGATGATTTGGAATCTGAGTATAATTCAACATATTATGCATTAGTAGCTTATGAAAATCTTGGGAATTTAAAAAAAGCATTAAAATTCAGAAAATTATATTCAAATATTCAAGACAGTATCTATGATGTTGAAAAATCAGAAGCTGTTCAAAAGATAGAATTGGAACTTGAAGCTGAAAATCTTTTAAAAGAAAACACATTATTATCAGATAAACAAAAATTAACAGAAGAAAAATTAGCAGAATCAAATGCACGTAAAATTTATTTTGTAATTGCTCTGT
>JAOZQB010000186.1 GCA_029932445.1 Bacteroidales bacterium
TGTTGTTGTTTTACCATATACTTCCGTTGATGAAATAAACTCAAACTTTAAAGTATATCCGAATCCGACCGACGGTTTAATAACCATATCATCCGCAACAGATATATCGGATGCTGTTTTTGAACTTAAAAACATTGCAGGACAAGAAGTACAATATAAATTGATTGAAAAAACATCACATTCCTGCGGAATAGATATTTCCAATCTTGCCTACGGTGTATATTTCTTAAAGATTAATTTGAAAGGAGAAATAAAGATGTTGCGATTGGTAAAGAAATAAAATCCTAAGCCCGTCAGGGTTTTAAACCCTGACGGGGGTTTATAACAGAACTGAAAGCTTCCCTAAAACTGTCAACTCTGAATTAAAAATATTTCATTTTTACATATACAGTTTTATCATTTTCCCCGATAAGAAAATCAAACTTTTTAAATTCCGGACGCCTCAAAACTCTGTCGGTAAAATTTGAGAAGCCATAACCTTCTCTCGGCATTCCGATAAAATTATATTCCATTTTACCGTCATTGTTTTTGTCGTCTAATACCGTAATTCCGTAAACTCCGGGTTTAAGTTTAAGCTTTATTTTCATTGTTCCGCATTTTAAATCGGCTTTAGAATAACTTTTATCAAAAAAAGGTTTTTCTTTTATAAAGTCTTCATTATTTTTAAAAACGGCAACAGCTATTTTACCTTTTTTACTTTTTATATTTGTTATTTCAACCGTTAATGTTTGTGCATTTATTGAACATGTGAATACCAGAATAACAAAAACCGTTAAATATCTTTTCTTTCTCATAGCTTATAATTTTTCAAGCATTGCAGGGGTAAACTTATTTTCGTTGAGGGCTGAACCGAGTTGAAATTTATTAATGCTCATGACAGATTGTCTGCCGTTTTGTTTATTTTCCGTTTTCATGTAAAAAGCAAAATATTTTCCGTTCGCTTGTTTTTTGTATTGTTCAATGGTTTGAATTTTATGTAGTTCGCCGTCGAAATCATAAAATTCTATTTTATAACACAGATAAGTTGTTTTGTCAATCCATACAATTTTTTTACTGAAACCGTATTCGTCTTCAATGTCTTCATTTTTACAAGTTGTTTCTATTTTATAACATAACCGGTTTTTGTATGTTTCAGAAGAAAGAATTTTATAGTTGAAATCATTCATATTCGGTTTACTCATGTCCGCATTCGTAAATTCGGAACCCATAAAATTCTTGCTTTTTTCGCTGCTGATAATTCTGCGTATTTTTCGTATCGCCGGCATATAAATCCACATTGCATCGTCTTTGTTTTCATAATCATATATTAAAATTGCCGTTCCTTTAACATCTGCCGGAGCCGTAAATTTCATAACGGTTTTTGTTACGGCACCGAATTTTTTACTTGCTGTTGTAACTTGTCTGATACGTATGCGTCCTTTTGCATCGTATATCTTTAAAGTTAATGCCGTTTCCATGGATTTAAACGTTATGTTATTGCTTGATTTATCGCTGATTTCTCTTGCTGTTTGTGAATAAGCAGATGCTGTTAAAAAGATCAGGACTGCTGCTGTTATTATGATTTTCTTTTTCATGTGTCTAATTTTTATAATTTTCAAAGGTCACATGGGAACACCCGCATGCGACTTATTTTTACTCTGCAAAGGCATGTTCGTGCATTAGACATCCCTTTGGGTGTTAAGCTTTTATAATGGGTGTTTCATTAGTTTATATTTTTTGTTAATTATTTTCTAAAAATTTCGGTTTAATTAAAATGCAAACGGCAGGGATTAAGATTAATGCAGAAATGAGACATAAAAATATCGAAATGATAATCAGAAATGCAAAAGACTGAATAATAGGAAATTCCGAAAAAAACAATACGGAAAATCCGACAATAACGGAAAAAGCATTTATCGTAATGCCTCTTCCCGTTGTTTTTAAAGTGATTTTTATTGCATCCGGATATGATTTGTTTTTTTTCAGTTCAGACTTTAATCTCCAAAATAAGTGAATTGTATAATCAACACCGAGACCAATTGATATAGAAGACAATAATGCAGTTACAATATTTAATTCGATACCGATCCAACCCATTAAACCGAAGATGCAAATTATTGCAAACAGTAAAGGTAAACTGCCTATTAATCCGGCTTTTATACTTTTGAAAATAATCATTAAGAGAAGCATAATTGCAAAAAATGCAAAAATGAGAGAATTTTTCTGACCAATTCCCGTGGCTTCACTTAAATCCTTTTCTACAATGCTGTTTCCCGCAATAAGTTTAAAATTTTCATCACCCTTAGTTAAGGATTTTATTTTCTTAATTATGTTATTTATTGTTTTTACGTCATCGGCTTTATATTGAATTTGTATAATCGCTTTTGTATAATCGAAATTTACAAAATCATCAAAATCTTCCGGGTCACCGCTCATTGAATACAATTCAAGGTATTGCGCAACGGCTTCGCGACTGTCCGGAATTTTATCATAAAACTTATCTCCCGGATCATTAATGGCACGGCTCATTATTCGTATTATTTCGGCAAGTGAAGTAACACTGCCGATTTCCGGCATTTTTTCAAGTTCTGTTTCATAAAAATCCATTTTCTTTAAAATTTCCGGATTTTTCATATCACCGTCAAATAATATGTTGATATCTTTTGTTCCTCCTAAATATTTATCAGCTATATTTATTGCTACATTATACGAATGCTTTTTCGGTAAAATACTGTCAAAATCAGAAGCAATTTTTAAACGATAAAATCCTGATGCCGAGACAATAAGGAATATAATAAATAAGTAAATAATCCGTCGCGGATGATGTGTAATAAAATCTGCAATTCCGGAAAGTAATTTGGTTAAAAAGCCGTTTTTACTTTTAGAAAAACTTTTATGAACTTTCCCTTTTTTAAGAAACATCATCATTGCCGGTATAAATGTAAGACTTAATAATACGGCAAAAGCAATACCGACGGATGTGACAACTCCCATTTGTTTAGCAGGTAACATAATGTGAGTAACAAGACCGCCTATTCCGAGAATTGTGGTTAAACCTGTTAAAATAATCGGTTTTTTAAGATCCCTGATTGTCTCTTTAATAATTTGTTTCATCGTCATATCAGGGTTTTCGGCATTCAATTCTTGATATTTTGCAATAAAATGAATACCGTAATCATTTGCTATTGCAATCATCATAATCGGAATTAATACACCTATCACACTCAATTGCCAGCCGAAAAGCGGAATTAATGCCATCGAAATCATAACGGAAATACCAACCACAACAGTCGGCAATAAAACGCCTCTTTTTTCTTTAAATGAAGCCCAAAGGAAAATACACATTAACAATAATCCTATCGGTAATAATACCATAAAATCACGAGAAATTTTTTCATTTGCCTCTGCTCGTAAAAAGGGTTGTCCGGTTATGGTAACTGTTTCATTTCCGGGGTATTTTTTTAATAAATCGGATATTGATGACATTAATTCTTCATCTGTCCTTTTTGAAACAGAATTTAGTATTATCATCGTGTACCGAAAATCTTCCGATACAATTAATTTATATACCAAATTATTTATTTTTATCTCTTCTCTGAGTTTTTCACGTCGGCTTTCAGATTTCGGAATTCTCTGAATAACAGGATTAACAATCATTGAACCGTCTTCACCTTTAATATTTTTAGCATCAAAAAGGGACATAACCATATCAAAATCTTTCATGCGATTAAACGCTTTGCTCAGAGATTGAATACGTTTTAAAGTAGCAGCATTTAATACATCATCGGTTTTAAAAATGATTAACAAGGGGTCGCTTTTTCCGAAAACTTGTTCAATTTTGTCATTATTAATTTTAGACGGCATACTTTCGGGTAAATATGTTGTCAAGTCTGAATTGATGCTTGTTTTCGTCAGCGGAAAAATACATATGATAACAATTAATAAAGTCAAAATAATAATTAATCGTTTGTGCCTTAGTATGAACATTTTTTCTTTTTTTATATTAAAAATTTGCTTTTAGTTCCGTAAAAAAACCGCTTAACACAGGTGCCGAATAATTAAATATTGAATTTTTCGGACCTTTCATATAGGAACCGCCGATTGAAGCTGAAAGCATATCGGTTATTTTCCCCGTTATTTTAGGGCGTATCATTAACTCTTCTGATGTAATATTATAATAACCGGATAATTCAATTTTACATTTATCGTAAAAAAAATCTTTATTCAGAGATAATGTGACTGCCCGGTTTGTTTCTTCTTGTTGATAAAACATCTTTCTGTTAAATATGGAAGATTTATAAATAATCATGTTTTCCGCATATTGCATTTGAGCTGCCGTATTTGAAGGGTTCGGTAAAACAGGTTCCGACAATTCGCTGAAATCAACAGTGTATTTTCCTACATATTGAAAAATTGTTGTAATACCCAAAAAACAGTGTTCTAAACCGATAACATAACTTATATCCGGATTTGGGATATACATATTCCGGTCATAATTTTCAGTAATATTATATGCTGCTTCTCCTCGAATTATCCATGAATTAATCGGTAAAGCAAAATCCAACCCGCCGGTGTTTTTCAGGTAAGCCGTTGCTGCATTTGTTATTAAAGGGGTTCCTGTGCTCCAATCGATTGATTGAACGTTAAAACCGGAAAACGGATTGTAGCCTCTGAAATAAGATACAGAAAAACCGATTTTCGGAAATTCAAAGTTCAATCGTGTTGCTGCCGAAGCGTTTTTAAATGTTTTTTCAGGGAGGATTGCTTTGTCGTAAATAACATTTCCGTTGATATTAAAAAGATCGTAACGATAAACGGAAGGTGAATAAAACGGTATGCCGATAAGTTCAATTTCAATAACGGGTGTAAAACGATATTTCATTCTGAGCATAAAATTTGATAATTTTTGATCGTCGAAATCAGACGTTAAAAAGAAATAGTCGTTTGGTGTGATATTATTCGTCGGGTTAAATCCGTCAGTTCGTCCCCAAGTTACAATTTGGTTTCCGAGAAATAAATCAAATTGGTTAGATTGATAACCGGCATAAACTTCTTTTAGTTGAAAATCCGAATATTCTTTATCGAAATTCAGACCTTTCCGAAATCGTAAATCGGCATATAAGAAGGTTCTATTTTTTGATAGTTTACTTTTCAAACAAAATTCTCCGAATACGGATGAATAATCAAAAAGTTTTGTTCCTCCGAATGCGGATGCTCGAGCATAACCGTTAAATTCAATTGTTCTGTTTTTGACACTGTCCGGTTTTGTTATGTTATTTTCAAACAAGCTTTGACCGTAAGTTGAAATTATGACAATTAAAAAAAGTGTTATCAATAAAAACCATTTTTTAATCATAGCCGTTTTTATTTAAATGAATATTTTTTTGATTTACAATTTTAAAATAATCAGAGATAAAAACGGTTTTACTTTTAAAATTCGGACTTAAAGTATAGGTGCAAGTTTTGTTTTATTTTATCCGGACTTTTACCGGCTTGATTATAAGCGGATATAAGAAATTGAAATTTTATCAGAAAGATTTTTTTTTGAGATTGAACAAAAATCAGCGACGGGAATTTTTGAATTGCAGAGGTGTTTGTCCGGCAATATTTTTAAAAACAGAATAAAAAGAAGATTTGCTGCTGAAACCGCAATCGTAGCCGATTGCTTCTATTGAATATTTATCATTTTCGGCATCTTTTAGTTTTTGTTTAACAGCTTCAATTCTGTATTCATTTACAAATTGAAAGAAATTTTTGCCGAGAACAGTATTCAAAACTTCTGTTAATTGATGTTTTGGGGTATGTAATTCTTC
>JAOZQB010000187.1 GCA_029932445.1 Bacteroidales bacterium
AGCTGAAAGAAGATTGTATTTTACAATTTCACGTCAAATTTTTGATGCATTGAAAGATGCAGCAGAAGTTCAAGATGACAGAGCAAAATTCTTTTAAAATTAATTTTTAAAGATTATTAATCCGAGTAAAATATTTACTCGGATTTTTTTGTATTTATTGATCTTCTTTTTCAATAAAATGATAATTGATTTCAGTAATGCTTTCATCGTTGCTTTCAGGAGCTGAAAACTCCTCCGTAAAAAAATCTTCTTCTTCCGGTTTATCGTCAATTTTGATTTTCTTCGGTACAAAAATTAATGCTAAAATTAAGCCTGTAATTGCTCCGAAAAGATGAGACTCCCAAGAGACTTCCGGTTTTAATGGGAGAACACCCCATACCATTCCTCCGTATATAAAAACAATTAACAATGACAGTGAAGCTAAAGCTCTGTTTTTATGAATTAATCCCGAGAAAAATAAAAAGGAAGAAAACCCGTAAATCATGCCGCTTGCTCCGATGTGATATGCCGGACGTGCCGCTAACCAAACCCAAAATCCTGAAACAATCCAAATAAGAAGAAAAACTTTATAAGCTGATTCTTTATAAAAATAAAAAATTGCTGTTCCTAATAAAAAGAAAGGTATCGTGTTAGAAAAAAGATGTTCAAAACTTCCGTGAATGAACGGAGCCGTAATTATTCCGGTTAAACTATCAAGACGGTGCGGATAAATTCCGTATGTATATAAATCAAGATGTAAGGAATATTCAATAATTTTAACCGACCACATTATTAATAAGAATAACACAGGAATTATTAAACTTAATTTTAATCTTTTTTTCTCAATATTATTCATTAATTTTACCTTTTCAATACAAAAGTAATTATAAATACCTTGCAAGAAAAACAGATGAAGTTTGAAATACTGAAGAAAGACGAAAAAACAAAAGCAAAAACCGGAATTTTACATACCGATCACGGAAAAATTGAAACACCGATTTTTATGCCGGTAGGTACGGTTGGTTCTGTTAAAGCAGTCCACCAAAAGGAATTGGATGAAGATATAAAAGCGCAAATTATTTTAGGTAATACCTATCATCTTTATTTGCGACCGGGAACTGAAATTTTGGAAGCAGCCGGCGGATTACATAAGTTTATAAATTGGAATAAACCGATTTTAACGGATAGCGGAGGTTATCAGGTTTTTTCTCTTTCGGATATACGAAAAATAACGGAAGAAGGTGTTCGTTTCAGTTCTCACATTGACGGTTCAAAACATTTGTTTACTCCTGAGAGTGTTGTTGACACCGAGCGAATAATCGGAGCGGATATTATGATGGCATTGGATGAATGTCCGCCGTTTCCGGCAGATTATGATTATGTAAAAAAATCGATGGAATTAACTCATCGTTGGTTGGAACGCGGGGTGAAACATTTTAAAAATACTTCAGGGAAATACGGTTATAAACAAGCATATTTTCCGATTGTTCAAGGCGGAACTTTTAAAGATTTAAGATTGCAGTCTGCCGAATTTATTGCTTCTCAAAATTGTGACGGAAATGCCATCGGCGGATTATCTGTTGGTGAGCCTACAGAAATAATGTATGAAATGATTGAGTTGGTAAATACAATTTTACCTGATAACAAACCGCGTTATCTGATGGGGGTCGGAACGCCGGAGAATATTTTAGAAGGGATTGCTTTGGGTGTTGATATGTTTGATTGTGTGATGCCGACAAGAAACGGAAGAAACGGAATGTTATTTACTTGGAGAGGTCGTATTAATATTAAAAATAAAAAATGGGAAAATGATTTTTCACCGTTGGATGAATACGGAACATCTTTTGTTGATACTTATTATTCAAAAGCATATGTCAGGCATTTAATGAAGGTACAGGAACGATTGGCAGCTCAAATTGCAAGTATTCATAATCTGGCTTTTTACCTGGAATTAGTGAGAGTTGCAAGAGAAAAAATCAAAGAAGGAACATTTCAGGAATGGAAAAATAAAACAATAAAACAATTATCCGTGAGGTTATAGTATTATGAGAAAAAAATATATTCGATTTTTGTCTGTTATTATGCTGGTTACGGTTGTGCTGTTAATTTTTGTACAATTGGCATGGGTTGATAAAGCATTAATAATTGAAGAACAGCAGTTTAAGGACAAAATAAATAAAGCCCTCTTTCAGGTTGTGAAAATTGCTGAAGAAAGAGAAGCATTGCTTCAAATTACGCATTCATCAGTTCCGTTCAGTAAAGATAAATCAGAATTGTCGGGTAGTAAATTTTTATTTGAGAAGAATTTTATTGAAGATGAAAAACCTGTAAAAACTGAAAATGATTCAATTAATAATGACTCTCTCGAACAGAAAAAAACAATCTATTATTTAAAAGGAGATTCGTTATATCAGATAGATGCCGGGGTGAAGGATTCTGTCGGAAATTATAAAGAATTTACTCAAGATGATTTAAAAAAACGAATTATCGGAAATATAAGTAAGAAAACAATTTTTATCCAAGATATTTTAAATCGATTAATAGCAAGTGAAACATCAATAGATAAAAGATTAGATGCGGTTCAATTGAATAAGATAATTTCGAATGTATTTAAACATAATGAAATAAAATATCAGTATTTCTACGGTATTAGGAATCAAAAAAATGAATTTCCCGTTAAATCTCCCGGTTTCAGTACTGATTATCTTGAAAGAACCAATACCTATGAAATACAATTATTTCCGAATGATATTTTACCGTCTAAATATTATCTTACGGTTTATTTTAAACGTCATAAGCGTATAATGCCTAAAAATATTCCGAAGCAAATGATTATTTCAATCATTATTACGATTTTTATCACAATTACTTTTGCTTTTATTATTATATTGATTTTAAAACAGAGAAAATTGTCGGAGTTAAAAAATGATTTTATTAATAATATGACTCATGAATTAAAAACACCTATTTCGACCATTTCTCTGGCATCTCAAATGTTGAGCGACGATTCCATTCATATTGATAAAAAAAAGGTCAATTCTGTTACAAAAATTATCAATGATGAAAGTAAACGCCTTGAATTTCAGATTGAAAAAGTATTGCAAATTTCTTTATTTGAGAAAGGGAATATTCATTTTAACGTTCAAGAGATTGATATTCACGAAATAATAGAAACAGCTGTATTAAATACGGATATTAAAGTTAATAATAAAGGCGGTAAAATAAGTATGAAATTAAATGCTGATAATCACATTATAAAAGGAGATAAATTGCATTTAACCAATATCTTTTTTAATTTGATTGATAATGCCGTTAAATATTCTGAAGATAATAGACCGCCGAAAATTAATGTTACAACTGAAAATTCCGAAAATCGAATAAAAATTGTAATTTCGGATAACGGAATCGGAATAAGCAAAGAAAGCCAAAAGAAAATTTTCAATAAATTTTATCGCGTGCCGACCGGAAATGTCCATGATGTTAAAGGATTCGGATTGGGATTAAGTTATGTCAAACGAATTGTTGACGAGCATAAAGGACAAATTTCAGTGAAAAGTGAAATAAATAAAGGAACTGATTTTATTATTTTTTTTCCTGTAGGAATAATAAATAAAGAATTTTAAAAAAAATATTATGAAAAAAATTAAAATTTTATTGGCAGAAGATGATGTTAATTTGGGTTCACTACTTCAACAATATTTAGAAGCCAAAGATTTTGATACAAATTTATATGCTGATGGTGAAGAAGCCTATAAAGCCTATATGCAAAATGATTTTGATTTGTGTATCTTAGATGTGATGATGCCTAAAAGAGACGGATTTGAATTGGCAAAAAGTTTTAAAACAATTAATGATTCTGTTCCGATTATTTTTCTTACTGCAAAAGTTTTAAAAGAAGATGTTCTTAAAGGTTTTAAAATTGGTGCCGATGATTATATTACAAAACCGTTTAATATGGAAGAATTACTTTACCGAATTGAAGCGGTCTTAAGACGATTCGGAAGAGAAACCGTTGAAGAACAGTTTGTATTTCAAATCGGAACTATTCATTTTGATTCAAATTCGCAAATTTTGAAAGTTGAAGATAATGATGATTTAATTAAACTGACATCAAAAGAATCCGATTTACTTAAATTATTATGTCAATATCAAAATACCGTAATGCGACGCGATTTTGCTTTGAAAGCTATTTGGGGCGTTGATAACTACTTTAATGCCAGAAGTATGGATGTTTATATTACGAAATTAAGAAAATTATTACTGGCTGATTCGAATATAAAAATTATAAACAAACACGGTGAAGGTTACAAACTTATTGTCGGAGAGGAGGAAGAATAATTGACAAAATATTATATTAATAACTTTCAACTTTATAAACTCATATATAATGTCACAAATACTACAGATTAAAGCACGACAAATTTTGGATTCAAGAGGAAACCCGACAATAGAAACGGATGTTATCACATCGAGAGGTGTTTCGGGAAGAGCATCGGTTCCTTCAGGAGTTTCAAAGGGGAAATATGAAGCATTTGAATTACGTGATAATGATAAGGGTTTGTTTCTCGGGAAAGGTGTTTTAAGAGCTGTTTCCAATGTTAATAAAATTTTTGCCGAAGAATTAAAAGGAGCAAGTGTCTTTAATCAAAGCGGTATTGATGCTGCAATGATTGAGCTTGACGGAACAAAAGATAAATCTAATATCGGTGCGAATGCAATTCTAAGTGTGTCCCTTGCAGTTGCTCGAGCTGCTGCACAAAGTACGGGTCAAAGCTTGTATCGTTATATCGGCGGTGTAAATTCTGATACTTTGCCGATTCCGATGATGAATCTTTTAAACGGCGGGAGCCATGCCGATAATAATCTTGATATTCAAGAATTTATGATAATGCCTGTCGGTGCAAAGAAATTCAGCGATGCTTTACGAATGGGTGCTGAAGTATTCCAACATTTGAAACTTGTTCTGAGAAAAAATAAATATTCCGTAAACGTTAGTGATGAAGGCGGGTTTGCACCAAACTTAAATTCACATGAGGAAGCTATTGAATTAATATTAAAAGCTATTGAAAATGCCGGTTATAAAGCCGGTGAAAACATTGTTTTAGCTGTCGATGCCACAGCATCTGAGTTTTATGATTCTAAAAAAAAGAAATATCATTTAAAATCCGTAAAAAAATATTTAAGCTCCGAACAAATGGTTGATTATTGGGATAAATTAACCGAAACGTATCCGATAGCTTCAATTGAAGACGGGTTACACGAAGATGATTGGGCTGCTTGGAAATTGTTAAATAAAAAAATCGGGAATCAAATTCAAATTGTAGGTGATGATTTATTTGCTACAAATCCCGAACGATTGATAAAAGGTTTCGAAAATTATGCTGCAAATGCAATTTTGATAAAACCAAATCAAATAGGAACATTAACGGAAACAATTAATACGGTTAATTTAGCAAAAGGAAACGGATATAATACAATTATAAGCCATCGTTCCGGTGAAACAGAAGATACTTTTATTGCGGAACTTGCCGTCGCTTTAAATACCGGATTGATAAAAACAGGATCATTGTCAAGAACAGACAGATTAGTAAAATATAATGAATTACTTCGAATAGAAGAAACTTTGGGAGATTCTGCCCGATACGGAATATTTTAAGGATTAATCTGTATTCTATTTAGAGCTTGTCTATAAAGTATGGCTTTTATAACTTTAGAGATATTTTTATGTAA
>JAOZQB010000188.1 GCA_029932445.1 Bacteroidales bacterium
GTAAAAAGTTTATGTTGATTATTGTTAAATGTTTTATAGTCCGAATTTTGGCAATAATAAAACAAAAAGGCGTAAGCTAACTTTTTAACTTTCATACATTTAACTTTTAACTCCTGAATTATATGAATAACTCAGGTTAAGCTCTTTCTATTTTTTTATAAATTTACATGAATAAACCATTTTATCGGTTTGAATTCTTATAAAATAAACTCCGGACTTTAGATTTGAAATATTAAAAGAATTATTATTTACATTTGAATATCGTAAAACAAGTTTTCCTGAAATATCTGTTATTTCTATATTAAAGCATGATTGATATTTAATTCCCGACAAATTAATAATATCGTTCACCGGATTCGGATAAATTAAAAGATTATTCGCAGACACAGCGAATATATCCGTTTCGTTTCCGATATCACCTGCAGATATTTGTTCATTCGGTACAGAATTAAAAGCAAACCCTTTCATAATAAAATCCATATCATCAACTGCATAAATATGAGTTGTTAAATGTATCCATGCGTAATGAAAATCATCGCTTATTTTAAATTTTATTCCGAGATATTTATCCTCTTGTGTTCCCGTCCAGTAGCCGTAATCACCCGAATCATCCCAATGACCGTATAATAAATCGCCCCAACCGCTGCCGACTTTATAGAAATTTGAAGAAGAGGAAATATTATCTTCAAAATTTAAAACAGCAGCTCCGCCGGCATCACCGCCTTCATTAATCACATATACCGAATCTCCTGAATTATCCGGAATTAATCTCATTACCCAAACACCTATATTATCCAGCAAAACTAAATGAACATCCGATTTAGAATCATTATTAAAATCAACGGCATACCCTTGAAGAAACTCATTCACGACAGAATCAGGTTCAACATCTGTATATACAATTTGTGAATTTCCCGTTATAATTCCGAAAGAAAATATTATAATTAAGAACGTTTTCATGTTTATCGTTTATTGCTTAATAAAAGTTCGGCAGATTATTTTAAAATAATTACTTTTTTAGAAATTACAGAATTATCTGTCATAAGAATGTTTATAAAATATATTCCGTTTTTTAAATCTGAAACATCAATAATTTTTTTGCTGTTACTGTCAAAACGTATTGAATTAATATTTTTTCCGGATAAATCAGAAATTACGATTGATTTTATTTCTTTCTCACTTTGTATTATTAACAAATTATTCGTCGGATTGGGATAAATTTCCGTCAGATGATTTTTTATCTTAGTAATTTTATCAGGCATGCCATATTCAAAACAACCCATATCCGGAGCCGTTCCGGTAAAAGAAAGTCCAATATCTGTTCCTGCATCTATACATGGTGATGTTGCTTGAAGGTGATAATCTCCGTTAACTGCATCAACAAAAAGAGGGTCTGTATTTATATTATCAGAACCTGTTGTGTTATATTCAGGCATTATCATATCACAATAATTTACTGTTGCAGAACTACCACCGGCATCAATATATACATTATCATCATCATATTGAGATGAATTATCATAAGCAATGCAATTTACAAAATCAACATCGGCATAATATAAAGCTGCTGCACCTCCTGAACCACCGGAAGCTTCATTTCCGACCATTGTGCAATTTTTAAAGGAAATTGTATTACCGCTTCCTAACGATTTAACAGCTCCTCCGTTATCATAATTTGTTATATTATTTGTAAATAAACAATTTATAACTTTAGAATCGACAACCGAATAAAAACAAATTGCTCCTCCACCGTAGTTTGTAGTATTATCAATAAATTCGCAATTAGTAATTTCAGTATTAAAGTCAGAAGTAAATTTTATTGCACCGCCTTCGCTATATCCGATGTTTTGAAGAAATTTACAATCAGTAAACATTGTAACCGGATTATCTGAACTTCCCGTATTTATTGCATAGATTGCTCCGCCCATTCCTTCGCCGGGTAAAGAAGTATTATTTGCAAAAACACAATTACTGTAAACTGCATCAGAATTTATCATTCTGATTGCTCCGCCGTGAATATCAGGATATTCTCCGCCGGATAAGGTTTTCCCAAATTCAAATTTACAATAAGAAAAATTACTTACTCCGTCTGCAGGAGTAACATTTCCTCCTATAGATTGACCTAAACTAATTCCTCCCCATCCGGTTGATTGATTATCTGCAGTAAAAAAAATACTGTCAGTTTCTGTCCCGTTTGCATTTAATGTTCCTAAAACTGTAAATTTATAATAAGCTTGAAAATTAACTTCTGCTCCGGCTTCTATTGTTAAAATTTCTCCGGCAGGAACCGTAATGTTTCCTGTTACATTATAAGGTGAATTCTCATAAATCCATGTTCCCGATTGATTTCCGCTTACATTTGTTTGTGCCGATATACTTGAAGAAATCACCATTAACAAAAGGAAAGTAAAAAATTTGTTCATATTTCTTAATTTTAGTTTAGTTCTCAATAAATTAGGATTTTCTTGTGACAAATATATCATTATTGTTTTATTTATACAAAAACGAAATAAATTGAATAAAAGAAAAAAGCACAGCCGAATTCAACTGTGCTTTTCAATATAAACAATAAAATATAGTTTACTTCACATTTGCAGATTTTAACAATCTGTTCCATCGAATTTTTCCTGTAAATATCGTTTTATCTTTATCCATTGACATCCATATAAATATGGGTTTTCCGACAATATGATCTTCGGGAACAAAACCCCAATATCTGGAATCGGCAGAATTACTTCGGTTATCACCCATCATCAAATAATAATTCATTTTAAACGTGTATTTGTCCGTTTCCTTTCCGTTAATGAATATTTTACCGTTTTTAACATCCAAATCATTATTTTCATAAATATCAATAACACGACGATACAACGGAAGATTAAAGGTATCAAGAGTAATGGTTTTACCTGCTTCGGGAATATATAAAGGTCCCAAGTTGTCATTATTCCATTGATATTTAGGATTATGCGGAATAATATCCGGATTATAAACACCGGAATCTTCTACAATTTTGGTAACAGATTTTACACTTTTGAATCTTTCAATTTTATTTTTATATTCATCGGTAAGGGGTAAAACATAACCTTCAACGGGATATTGACGAGAATATCCGAAATCTTCTTTACTGATTCCCATATCGAATAAGGTTTTCGGATTAAGTGATTTCCCCGGTTTCATTTCAATATGATAATTATGTTCTTCATATTTATGAATTTTCCCCTTTTCCCCGTTAATGTATATCAAACTCTTTCTTATTTCAAATGTATCACCGTGAATTGCAACACAGCGTTTCACGTAATTGTCTTCTTTATCAACCGGACGTGTAACAATCGTATAATTTTTTTTAACTAAATTACGTGCATTCGAAATATAATATCCTTCATTTAAAGGTTCTTTACCGGACTGAATATCTGTTTGTTCCAGCTGCCAAGCAAAGTTTCTCACAATTTTATAATAACTTTCTGCAGAACGTTCCAATGCAACGGTATCTCCTTCGGGAAAGTTAAAAACCACAATATCGTTTCGCTTAATTTGTCCTAATCCGGCCAAACGTTTATACGGTGCTTTTATCAATTCCGAATAAGGATTAAAGGAACTTCCCTGAAATGTGTGCGTAAAAGGTATTGCAAGCGGTGTCATAGGCATTCGAGGTCCGTAACTGACTTTACTTACAAAAAGATAATCACCAACCAGCAATGATTTCTCAAGAGATGATGTCGGTATCATATATGCTTCAATAAAGAAACTTCGGATAATGGTTGCCGCTATGACTGCAAACACCAATGCATCAACCCATTCAATTAATTTTGATTTTTTTTCTAAATCACGTTTTTTCCAGAATGTCCAATTTACTTTTTTTGAAATGTAGTAATCAAAAATAATCGGAATTCCGAGCAAAAGCCACCAACTGCCAATCCAAATTACAAAAAGAATAAAAATAATTGTCCAGAAGACAAATTTAAAATACTTATTTTTAAAGAATTTTCGCATTATTTTTTATTTTTAATTTAAAACAAATGTAACTATTTTATGTTATCAAAAAGATTCTTACGAATTAAAAATCCAATAAATCGTTCATCGTAAGAAAACCTTTGTTATGTTCTGTAAACTCGGCTGCTAAAACGGCTCCGAGAGCAAATCCTTTTCGACTTGTTGCGCTGTGCGTAATTTCAATATAATCAACGTCGGATTCGTATTTTACGGTATGTATGCCGGATACTTTTCCTTCACGAAACGAACGAATTGCAAGTTCCGTATTATTAACGGCATTTTCTTTTACCCAAGATTGTTTCTTATTAAAATGTGTAATTAAATCTTCAGCAATTGTTATTGCCGTTCCGCTCGGTGCATCTTTTTTTTCGGTATGATGTGTTTCACTGATACTTACATCGTATCCTCCGATCGTATTCATTAATTTTGCCAATTGTTTATTCAATTTGAAAAATAAATTAACGCCTAAACTGAAATTTGAAGCATAAAAAAATGTTTGTCCGTTTTGTTTACATTGAAACTTTACGTCGGATAAATTATCAAGCCAACCGGTAGTTCCGGAAACGACGGGAATTTTAGCTTCAAAACATTTCATATAATTTCCGTAAGCCGAATTCGGTTGTGAAAATTCAATAGCAACATCTGTTTTTTTTAAATTTTCGACCGTAAATTCATTTTTATTTTTTATATCGAATTTAAAAGTTATTTCATGTTTTCTTTCAAGAGCAATTTTTTCAATTTCTTTACCCATTTTTCCGTATCCGATTAATGCTATTTTCATAAACCTTTAAATTAAAATCATTGTTGTCCGATAAATTCAAAAACATGCAAAAATACAAAACAAATACTTTTCATATTGCTGTATATGAATCGGTTAACAAGGACTAAAGTCCCGATTTGAGTTGGCTTATTATTCTAAGCCCCGACTTAAGTCGGGGCATGAAAACAAACCACCGAAATAAGGGTTTTAACCCGTTAATAAATTTTTATTCGGGCAACAATGAAATAAAAAATACAAATATAAATAAAAAAAGCCCGAAACTAACGGGCTTAATATTATTCAGAAATTTCTTTTTTTTACTTAACGGCATCAACAATTGCCTTAAAAGCTTCCGGATGATTCATTGCTAAATCAGCAAGTGCTTTTCTGTTAAGTTCAATTCCTTTTTTATGAACTTTTCCCATAAATTCGGAATAAGACATATCGTATTGTCTCACACCGGCATTAATTCTTTGAATCCAAAGTGCTCTGAAATTTGATTTTTTCTTTTTTCTGTCTCGGTATGCATATTGCAAACCTTTTTCATGTGCATTTTTTGCAACTGTCCAAACATTTTTTCTTCTTCCGAAGTATCCTTTAGTTTGTTTAAGGATTTTTTTTCTTTTGGCTCTTGAAGCCACTGCATTTACTGAACGCGGCATAATTTAAATGTTTTTAGAATAAGGCGGTTTTTCAACTCTTTGTGCCTTTCTTCTTGTTAATAATTTGATTTTTTTAGCGCATGCGATCTTTTAAAGATTCTTATTACATTACGACCGGGTATTAAAACCGAAATTTACTTATTTCATAGCAAGAAGTTGTCTTACGTTTCTGTCGTCAGCTTTATGAACGATAGCAACATAACCCAAGTTTCTTTTACGCTTTTTAGATTTCTTAGTCAAAATATGACTTTTAAAAGCATGTTTTCGTTTAATTTTACT
>JAOZQB010000189.1 GCA_029932445.1 Bacteroidales bacterium
TCAAATAATTTATATTGAATTTGATCTTTTTTACAAGCTCCGAAAAAATTCATTCCTGTGTCTAATGACAACCCGTTTCTTCTAAAAGGTTGAATCATTCCTCCGACATCCTTATTCTTTTCAAGAATACAAACTTTTAATCCTTTTCGACTTAATAAAGATGCGGAAAGCAAACCGCTGAGACCTGCTCCGATTATGATAACATCAAACTTTTCAGACATATTAGGGTAATATTTTCACAAAACTAATGAAACATCTGATTTAATAAAAAAACTCGTAAAATTTAATAAAATTTTCTATATTTGTTTTCTGCTATTCTTACAGCATAAAAAAATGGTGATAAAATACAAAACCGAAGAATCTGCTTTAATATCTGAGTTTGAAAAGTTTCTTTCCGAAAACAAATTTCGTTTTAAAACTGAAGAAAATACAGAAAAAATTCGTAAAGCATTTCTGTTTTCAAAAAAGGCACATGAAAACATGAAACGTCAGAACGGTGAATTATATATAAATCACTGTTTAAAAGTAGCTAAAACCGTTGTTGTTGATTTCGGTCTCGGAACAACCTCAGCTATTTCAGCTTTACTACATGATGTACCCGTTAAAACAGAATATACTTCAGAAGATATAAAAAATCGTTTCGGTGCAAAAGTTTTTAATATTATTGAAGGTCTTATAAGAATTAAAAATGCTGAGTATTTTGAAAATAACTCGGAAGCATCTACGTTCAGACAAATTTTAATTTCAATATCAGATGATATCAGAGTCATATTTATCAAAATTGCTGATAAATTGGATAATATCAGAACAGTTGATTCATTATTACCTAAAAATAAGCAAAAAAGTATTTATGAAACTATAAATATATATGCACCCATTGCCCATCGAATCGGATTATATAATGTAAAAGACGAAATGGAAGACATTTGCCTGCGCCATACTAATCCGTACATCTACAATCAAATCCAGGAACGACTGCAAACATCTGAACGTGAACGTCTTCAGTTTATAAATCGTTTCATCAAACCGATAAAAGAAAAGCTTGATACAAATAATATTAAATATAAGATAAACGGCCGCCCAAAAACGATATATTCCATTTGGAAAAAAATGGAAAAGAAAAAAGTCAGTTTTAATGAAATATATGATTTATTTGCCGTCAGAATTATTTTTTCACCTCAAAATAAGGACGATGAAAATTATGAAGCGCTTCAAATCGGTTCCTTAATTTCTGATTTATACCCCGAAAAAAAAGAACGTAAACGAAATTGGTTACAAATTCCGAAAAAAACAGGTTACAGAGCCTTGCATATTACGGTTATGAGTGATGAAGGTCAATGGGTAGAAATTCAGATCCGTTCGGAAGAAATGCATGAAGCAGCTGAGCATGGTTTGGCGGCTCATTGGAAATATAAGGGCTTAAAAGAGAAAAAAACCGAATTTGACGAAAAAATTCAAGATATCTTAGATTTTTTAAATGAAGATAATTCGTCGGCTATTACATTTATTGATAATCTGAAAATAAACTTATTTAATCCCGAGATTTTTGTTTTTACACCAAAAGGTAAAGTAATCAATCTTCCGAACGGTGGTACTGTTTTAGATTTTGCATTTAAAATTCATACGGATGTCGGATTAAAATGTATTGCCGGGAAAGTTAACGGAAAAACACAAGCACTTAATAAAGAGCTTAAAAATGGTGATCAAATTGAAATTATAACCACTAAAAAACAACAACCGAAACGAGAATGGTTAAATTTTGTAAAAACTCAAAGAGCTATTTATACTATAAAAAGAATTTTCCGAGAGGATATTCAAAAAAGTATTGATAAAGGAGAAGAAATAATTGAGTACTTACTTAAAGAACGAGGTATTGATAATATCGGAAAATGTATTGATAATTTAAGTAAAGAATTTGAATACATTAATAAAGATCGTTTTTTAGAAGATATCGGTGAAAATAAATTAACACGCGAAAAACTTAAAGAATATATTAAAATTCATTGCAAAAAAGAAAAACAAGTTCGTTTTTGGAATATTAAATTACCTTTTTCGGGTTCCGATAAAAAAACAAATCCAAACGAAACACAATTATCGGATTACTACCAATTGGCAGATTGCTGCTCACCGCTTCCGGGAAAAGATATTATCGGGATACACAATTTTTCAAAAAATAAAATAATTATTCATGACGCCAAATGCCCGACAGCTATAGCCGATTTAGCTTTCGGAGAAAAAGCAATAAACGTAAAATGGAATTCACAAACTAAAATTTCCATTCTTAAAGAATTTATAATACAAGGAAGGGATGAACCCGGCATACTTAATAAAATAATTTCTACAATCTCAAAAAATCTTTCCGTAAATATAAAATCAATAAATTTTGATACGGAAAAATCAAATTTTAAGGCTGAAATTAAATTATATACAATACAGGAAGATTTTACGAAAAATTTAATGAAACAACTGAAAAAAATTCCTGCTGTTAATAATGTTGAAATTATAAATTAATATTTTTTATTCTCTTATTTATTTATACTAATTTTAACCGTTAATTTGAAATTATGGAAAAACCCGATATTATTAAAACCGTATTAGAAATTTTTACCGAATATCTTGACACCAAAGGACATCGAAAAACACCCGAACGAAATGCCATTTTGGAAGAAATATATTCTCGAGAAGGGCATTTTGACATTGAAACTTTATACATTTCAATGAAAAATAAAAATTATCGTGTCAGCAGAGCAACCATTTATAATACCGTTGACCTTTTACTTGACAGCAACTTAATTATAAAGCATCAATTTGAAAAAAATATTGCTCAATTTGAACGTTCGTATAAATACAAACAACACGATCATATGGTTTGCGATAATTGCGGAAAAATCATTGAGTTTTGCGACCCGCGAATTCAAAATATTCAGTCAACCATCAGTAAATTAATGAATTTCAAAGTGAAATATCATTCGTTGTATTTTCACGGTATTTGTGAAGAATGCCAAAAAAATGAATAAACCGACTTTGACTTTTAAACATCCAAAGGTTATAAAACGTCAAAATATATAAAATTATACTTCTAACTTTCAACTTATTAAATGAAAACAGATGTTCTTTTAGGATTGCAATGGGGTGACGAAGGCAAAGGAAAAATTGTCGATGTACTCAGTCCGAATTACGATATAATAGCCCGATTTCAAGGCGGACCTAATGCCGGGCATACGCTTATTTTCAACAATCAAAAATTTGTTTTACATCTTATCCCTTCGGGAATCTTCAGAGAAAACACTTTGAATGTTATCGGTGCCGGCGTTGTTTTAGATCCTGTCATTTTCATGGAAGAAGTTGAACAAATCGAGAAAACAGGCAGAAATATTTCAAAAAATTTATTAATTGCCGAAAAAACGAATCTTATTCTACCCACACATCGTATTTTAGATGCTGCAAATGAAACTGAGCTCGGTAAAGCAAAAATCGGTTCTACAGGTAAAGGCATAGGTCCGGCTTATGCTGATAAAACAAGCAGAAATGCCCTCAGAACAGGAGACATTACCCTACCCGACTTCAAGGAAAAATATAATACTTTAAAACAAAAACATCTTAAAAGATTAAAAACCTTCGATTTTAATTTTGATATTTCCGACTATGAACAAAAATGGTTTGAAAGCATTGAAAAGTTAAAACGCTTTAAATTTATGAACGGAAGTGAATTTTTTAATAAAGCATTAGCAGAAGGTAAAAAAATACTTGCCGAAGGCGCACAAGGAACTTTGCTGGATATCAATGCAGGTACTTATCCTTTCGTAACATCTTCAACGGTAACATCTGCAGGCGTTTGCACAGGACTTGGTATTGCCCCGAATAAAATCGGAGAAGTTTTCGGAATTGTAAAAGCATACACAACACGTGTGGGCAGCGGACCGTTTCCGACCGAACTTTTTGACGAAGACGGAAAAAAATTACAAGAATTCGGACATGAATACGGAGCTACAACCGGCAGAAAAAGACGTTGCGGTTGGCTCGATTTAACAGCCCTGAAATACGCCGTGCAAATAAACGGCGTAACGGCTCTCATATTGACCAAAGCCGACATCTTATCCGAATTCAACACCTTTAAAGTTGCTGAATATTACGAATTAAACGGTAAAAAAATCGATTATTTCCCTTATGAAATTACCGATGATTTAAAACCCGTTTACAAAAGTTTTAAAGGTTGGAAATCGGACATTTCACACTGCAAAACAAAAGACGATTTTCCGAAAGAGTTGAAAGAATACATCAAATATATTGAAAAAGAAACAGGCATTCCCGTAAAAATCATTTCTACCGGTGCCGACAGAGATGATACGGTTATTGTGTAAGTTGAAAGTTGGAAAATTCATTAGCATTGTAAGAAATCGTCATTCAATATTCAATTATTTGTAATAACGAATATCGAACAAGGAATAATGAAAAAAAAAGTCAGAAATTTAAATTTATTAACAAGTATTATACTTTTTTACTTTGCCCTTTTAACTTTCAACTAACTTACAATCTCGCCAAAGCCATAAAAATCGCATGAAGCGAAACGGTAATAAACAGCCAAATATTTCTTGAAGTTTCCGGTGAGAATTTAAACAATTTGTATTTTATTGAACCGGCATGACAAGAAGTAATACAATCACCGCATAAGGTACAGGTAATACCGGGTTTTCCGCTTTTTATATCTTCCGGATTTAATGCATCGTAACGGCAATAACTTGTGCAGACATTACACAAAGTGCAACTGCTTTCTTCAATATACATTCGAAAGGGATTAATAAATCGGGCATAATTAATAAAAGTCCCTATCGGACAATAACTTGTACAATGCACCATTTTACCTTTTCTTCTGCTGAATAAAAGAATTATTAAAATCCCGATAATTCCGAAAGCACCTCCGGCAACAGCTGCCCAAGTGTATGAAACTCCGCTCAGTCGCATTATTAATGCACCAAAAACAATCAATACCGCCGTTGTTACTTTAAGGGCTGTTTTGTGTTTAATTTTTCCTTTTTCGGGTTTTCCTTTCGCAAGTAAATTATCCAATGCCCCGAAATAACACAAATGACTGCACCAAGCAGGACCTGATAAAATAATCGTACTCAAGAACAATATAGTCATAAAACCGATTTGATATCTGAAAATCGGACCGCCTATAATCAATGCCGGAACAGGCAGATGTAATTTTCCTGCAGTCATTAAAAAAGTATGAAAACCGGAAATTCCCAATATTAATTGAGAAAAAAATACGAATGAAAACAAACCCCAAGTATATTTTCGCCATTTGGCAACATTGCCGGGATTATGCATAAACCAAACAACGACTGCACCGTAGAGCGAAATAAAAAATATCTCAATCCAACCGGCACCTTCATGAAAACGTTCTGCCAAAATCATTGTTTTTTCGACTTTCAGCTGAACCATACTTAGGTTCAAAGCAACAAATGCAAAAACAGAAAATGCAAGGATAAATTTAGCTCGATTATTAGTATTGAAAGATTTAATTTTCATCTGTAAGATTAAAGGATGCAAAAGTATTACTTATTCATTTTATTACAAATAAAAAAGACAGCCGAAGTGACTGTCTTTTTGTGGGCGATACAGGAGTCGAACCTGTGACCCCTTGGGTGTAAACCAAGTGCTCTGAACCAACTGAGCTAATCGCCCT
>JAOZQB010000190.1 GCA_029932445.1 Bacteroidales bacterium
GTTAATTTTTTGTTATTAAGGTTAATACAAAAATAAGGTTTTAAAAAACTTATTTTTCCAATGTTGTTTGATAATGTTTTATAAACTTTTCATATTCTTCTTTAAAAGTCATTTTTTTATGATGTTTCGGTTGATTTAAAATATATTGACAAACTTTATCAATACCTGATTTTGAAATCGAAAATGCAGAAGCTGAACTTTGCCAAGCAAAATTATTTTTAACAAGATTGTTTTCATTAATAAACTTCTCAGAACTCTCTGCAATTATTGTTGCTGTTTCTTCTTCGGATAAATCAGGGGCACGTGATATAAGGATATGTACATGTTCAGGATTTGCATAAATTGCATACAATTTTGATGAATTATTATTTACAATTCCGGTTATATATTTTTCAATTCTTATTCTGCTCTTTTCATTAATTACAGGTTCGCTGTTTTTAGTTATGAATACAAAGTGTGTGTATAGGTTGTTGTATTTTATTTTCATTTTTTTGTTTTTATATCTTGTCGTTCAAATCTTAATAAGGTAATAAGGTAAATTTTATGTGTTTATTCTTTGTTACTAAGGTTGAAAAACAAAAAATAAGGTTTTTCTATTCTTTAATTTTTTTTCTCCATTCTTGTCTTTTTTTTACGTTTTCTCTTAAAGTTTTACCGACAGTTTTATCACCATTTTTTATACGTTCACGTAATCCTTGTGCTTCTTTAACTAATTTCAATCCTTCTTCTTTCCGTTCTGATATTTTTTCCTTGTATACTTCCCTTTCTGAAATATTAATTTTGTCAGATTGTTGCTGCCATCTTTCAATTAATAAACTTTGTAAGTCTTTTTCAAGTTTATTAACTGTATTAATAAATTCATCATATTTAGCAGAATAAATATACATTTTAATTTTATTAGTTTTAAACCTTATTTTTTATTTTTCAACCTTAGTAACAAAAATAATGTGAACAACCCAAAACCTTATTACCTTATTTATTCTTAAACACTCATTGCACCTTTCAAAATTACACTCATTTCTGCTGTTTTTTTAAAATCGTAAGTTTCATTATCTGCTCCCGTATATTCCAAAATTTCAAAAGTTTTCTTATCTAATTTCGCAATAAGATTATCCGACTGATACAGATAAAAATCTTTTTTTTCAGTCAAGCTGAAATCAAAACCGCTTTCTTTTGCAAATAAAGTTTGGTTATCATAATTATAATAATATCCGTCTTTTTCGTTTGCAAAGATAGTTTTATTCAAATATAAATGCGGTTTTTCTTTATAGGGTGCACCGGAAGTAGGACAAAAAGTTTCACAATTGGCACACATATTACACCAATCGGCAATATGAATAATTTGTTCCTTCTGAGTAATTTCAAAAATACCGTCTTCTATTATTTGTCCGTTTTTGATTTTTTGTAAATTATACTTTACCGGTTCAACTTCATAATGTTGCAAAGCAAGGTTGGGGCACAAAGTTGTGCAAACATTACAAACTTCATCACAAAGTAAACATCGTGATGCTTCCTGAATTGCTTCCTCTTTTGTTAAACTTGCCGTTACAAGCTCGAAATTTTTACGATCGGACAAATCAATTTCTTTTACCGGAACACCCTCAATGCGTTTTGTTTTTTTAAGCATTAATTCTTTAACGGAATGAGGAATGCGATGATTTTGAGAAAATGTATTTTCTTCCGCAGACAGTCGTAAGCTGTCTCTGCGGTCGGATTTTGTTTGAAAATTAATACCGGCTTTGTCGATGATTTTCTGTGCGGCTTTTCTCCCGTCGCCAACGGCTTTTATCAATGTTGAAGCATTGCGTTTTGCATCTCCGCCGATATATACATCGGGTATCTTTGTTTCGTATTCGTTTTCTTTTGTTTTTAATAATTTTTTATCGACAAAATCAACTGCCAAATTTTGCCCGATTGCGGGAATTAATGTATCAATTTCAAATTCAAAATCGCTGCCCGGAATTTCAATCGGTCGAGCTCTGCCGCTTGCATCTTCTTCGCCGAGTTTCATTTTCCGTAAAGTCAATGAGATAATTTTACCGTTTTCGGAATTAATTTTAACAGGATTTACCAATTCAATAATTTCAATACCTTCTGCCAAAACATCTTTAATTTCTTGATATTCAGCAGGCATTTGCTCAATTGTTCTTCTGTAAAGGATGGTTACTTTTCCTTCATTTCCCACTAATCGAAAAGCCGTTCTTGCAGCATCCATAGCCGTATTTCCGCCGCCGATTATTGCAACATTTTTACCGAAATTTTTAACTTTTCCGACTTTTACATCATATAAAAATTCCAAAGGATTAAGCAGTCCGTCGGCATCATCACCTTCAATTAAAAAAGATATTGCATTTTGAGCCCCGATACCGATATACACATAATCCGAATTTGTTTGTAGTTTCTCGAACATTGCCTTGTCAACATTTTGACCGTAATGAATTTTTACGCCTTCTTCTTCAATATTATTAATATCAATATCAACGGCATCATCTCCCAAACGAAATCTCGGAATGGCAGCAGAAACCATACCTCCTGCTTTTTCTTTTGCTTCGTATATTTCAACTTCAAAACCGGCTTTATTCAGAAAATAGGCAGCCGAAAGTCCGGACGGTCCGGCACCGATTACGGCAACTTTTAATTTCTTATTTTTATTGTTTCTGAATGTATCAGCTACACAAGCTTCCGAATTCAAATGATTGTTGTGATACTCCGTTACAAAACGTTTTATATCTCTGATACGTAGTGAATTATCATAATTTATACGTGTGCATTTGGTTTGACAAATATGGTCGCAAACCATTCCGGTAGCATTGGGAAAAGGATTGGTTTCAAGAATTACTTCATACGCTTTTTCAAAGTCGCCTTTTGCCGTGTAATACATATATGAAGGAATTCTCTGATTGGTCGGACAAGTATCTTCGCAAGGGGCATACGAGCAATCAAATTGCCCCAAAGGTCTGTGTGTTTTAATGCTCGGTTCTTTTAGTGTTTCTTTCTTATAACGTTTGTCTTCTTTGACTTCATCCGCGTAAGAATTCAGAATTTGCAATTTATTATCTTTTGATAATACAATATTTGCATTTCGCAAATTCTCAATGTATTGTTGTAAACGTCCGTAACCGCCGGGTTTCAGAAGATCAGAACTGACTGTTACGGGATACAATCCGCAATCTGCAACTTTAACAATATTAAAAGCATCGGCACCGCCTGAAAATGAGATATCCAAAGTTCCGCCGAAATCATTTTGCAATATTCGGGCAACATTTATTGATATGGGATGTAGGACTTTTCCGCTGGCATACATCATTTTTTCATTTCCCGGAAATACATTTTTATTATTGACGCTTTCAAGTGTATTAGTCAATTTTAAACCGAAAAAGACATTTTTTTCTTTTGCTTTTTCAGAAAGTCGTTTAATAAACCCGAGTGCATCCGGATATTTGACGTCATGCTCAAAAGCTTCATCCGGAACATGTGTTTTAAAACCGGAATTATCAATTATTGCTTTTAATTCTTCTTTACCCAATAAGGTCGGATTAAGTTTTACCGTTGTATGCAAATTTCTTTCACAGATAAGGTATTCCGCTATTTGTTCAATCTCATCGGGCGGGCATCCGTGCATGGTCGAAAGTGTAATATTATCCGTAATTTGCGGATTGATATTCAAATTTACGACATTCGGATAAAGCTCTTTTATTTCTTGTGTTTTTTTCTCTAATTCTGCGGAAGCATCGGTCATTTTATCGAAAAACCATTGAACATTATCTTTCATCATGCCGGCAAAATCATAACCGGCACTCATATTAAAAATAAATCCCGGCTCGTCTTTGCTTCCGATATTCAGTTTATCTTTCAAAATATGAATAACAATCCAAGCATTTAAATACTCGTCAAAAGATTGATACAGTTTAAGTTCCTGCGACCATTCGCAATTGTAACCTTCATCCTGCATATCAATACAAGGTTTTGAAACCTCAAGCTCATCAAGTGTTTGCACGGTTTTAAGTTCGATGTATCGTGCTCCGGTCAGCCAAGCTGCAATAATATTTTGAGACAATTGGGTGTGCGGTCCGGCTGCAACACCTATCGGGCTTTCAAGAAGTTGTCCGAAACGTTTTGAACGAAAAACATCTTTTTCATCCGGGATAAAAAACAATTCCTTATAAATTCCGAAAATACTTTTTTTTGTATCATATTCTTTCAGAATAATTTGTAATAACTGTCTTAAAGGTGTAGGCGTGAACTTATCAGTCATATGTATAAAAATTTCAATAAAAAAGGGCAACAAAGGTAATAAATATTGAATAAAACATAAGAATAGAGATGATTTTTTAATTTTGCATAATGCAAAGAGCCGAAAATATTTCTGCAATTATTTTAGCCGCCGGTTTATCAAGCCGAATGAAAACAAATAAAACGGAACTTCCTTTTGATAGCAACAGAAACTTTTTACAAAAAATCAGTGAAGAATATCTTAATTTTACTTGTAAAGAAATTATTGTTGTTTTTAATACCGAAAATTACAATTCTTATATTGATAAAGGATTAAAATTTAATGATCAGATTAAAATTGTTATTAACAAATACCCCGAAAAAGGAAGATTTTTCAGTTTGAAAGTCGGTATTTCAGCACTTTCCGAAACATGCTTTTCTTATATTCAAAACATTGATAATCCGTTTGTTAATCAAGATATTTTAAATTTATTAAATTCAAACTCGGAAAAAGCCGATTACATTATTCCTTCGTTTAAAGGCAAAGGCGGACATCCTATATTGGTTTCAGAAAAGATTATACAAGCCGTAAAAAACACAAATTCGGATGATGTAAATTTGAAAACCTTTTTAAATCAATTTGAAAAATATTATGCAGCAACTAATGATAAAAAGATTTTAGCCAATATTAATACTTTTTCGGATTATCATTTATATTTTTGAGATTTGTAAATTATTTATCGTGAGATACAGCTCTTTTGTATTTATATTCAGTTTTATTTTTTTTTCAATTCTTTTTGTTGTAATAAAACCTTATGATACAACGGGAATTTTACACGGACAACATATCTTTCTTTTAAGTTTAATTACACTTTTAACTTTTTTGTTTCAATATTATTTCAGAAGACGGTTTGGTGAGGTTTTCGGGGAAATTGACCGATATATTTATTTGCTTATGTTGGCTTTTTTGGATTTTAAAGAAATTGATGATGAAAAAAAAATAAGTTTACTGAAAAGTATTTTTAAATCTTATTCCGAAAAACAAATAATAAGATTATTCAATCGCTATAAAGATAAAACCATTCGAGTTGAAAATTTATGTTTAAAATTAAAACCGGTTGAAACACGAACAAAAATTTTTATTATTTATTCGTTGTTTAATATTGCATCATTTGATAAAATATTGAACCAAAAAGAAAGTGATTTCATATTGAATATCAGTAGATTACTTCGTATTCCGAAACAAACGTTCGAAACCGTAAAAAATATTTATGTTAAAAAAGGTCTGACTGACGAAGAAGAAATAAAACATGAACAAGAACGTAAAAAATTCAATAAACAGTTTTCATATTTTCTTTTACCATACGAAGCATATCGAATATTAGGCATTTCACCTTCGTCAACAAAAGCACAATTAAAAAAAGCATACAGAACTTTGGCAAAAAAATATCACCCCGATAAACATGTCGGGC
>JAOZQB010000027.1 GCA_029932445.1 Bacteroidales bacterium
GCCGCTATCGGTGTTTCACATATTGTGCAATCGACGAGAGCCGGTGCCGGTTTCGGATTTGCACTTATCTGGGTGATTATTTTTGCAAATTTGTTAAAATATCCCTTTTTTGAATTTGCACCGCGCTATGCTGCATCAACCGGTGAAACCTTAATTGACGGATATAAAAGATTGGGAAAATGGGCGGTTTGGCTCTATGCCGTTATAACTGTTTTTACCATGTTTTTTTTAATGACAGCCGTAACTGTTGTAACTGCCGGAATTTTTGCAAATGTATTGCACAGCAGTTTACCGATTTATCAATGGGCAATTATTATAATTCTGATTTTAGCTGCAATTGTTGTTATCGGAAAATATTCTGTTATTGACAGATTTGTTAAGATTATTATCGTTTTATTGGCAATTTCAGCAATCATTGCCGTTATTTCTGCTTTCTCATTAGGTTATCATCCGAAACCCGAATATACACATACCTTTAATTGGATTACGGATATCGGATTTTTATTGGCATTAGTCGGTTGGATGCCGACTGCTATTGATGTTTCCGTATGGCATTCGGTTTGGACAATTACTAAGAAAAAGGAAAGCGGTTATGCACCGAAGTTGAAAGAATCACTTTTGGATTTTAATATCGGCTATTTCGGAACGGCTGTTTTATCAATAATTTTTTTATCATTGGGGGCATTAATTATGTACGGTTCCGGAGAAAGTTTTTCGGACAGCGGAATTGATTTTGCCGGACAATTAATCAATCTGTTTACAAAAAGTATCGGATCGTGGGCCTATTATATTATTGCAATTGCCGCATTGGCAACGATGGTCAGTACAACAATTACTTGTTTAGATGCCTATCCTCGTGTTCTTGAACCGACAAGTAAAATTATTATTCCGAAGTTAAACAGAGAAAAATTTACGAAAAGAATTCGATTAATTGCTTTAGCAATTGTTACCGGAGGAACCGTAATAATTTTTGTTTTTTTTCTCGGAAATATGAAACAAATGGTTGATATTGCAACAATTATTGCCTTTCTAACGGCTCCTGTTTTGGGTTGGCTCAATTTGAAAGTAATAAAACTTAATAATGTTCCGGAAGAAGCAAAACCGAATAAATTTCTTATTGTTTTAAGTTGGATCGGACTTTTCTTTTTAACCCTTTTCGGATTGTATTTTTTATATATCAGGTTTGTTTTATAGACATATAGACGCAATTGTTTAATAAGTTTTTTTATTTTTAAAGTTTCAAGAAATAAACAAATGAACACACTCGGAAATATTTTATGGTTAATTTTCGGAGGATTACTGATAGCAATCGCTTATTTTTTAAGCGGTGTTGTATTATTAATTACGATAATCGGGATTCCGTTCGGCTTGCAATTATTTAAAATCGGAAGTTTTGCACTTCTGCCTTTCGGATATAAAACCGTACCGAAAGAAAAACAATCCGGATGTTTATCCGTTATTTTTAATATCCTTTGGTTGCTTACCGGCGGAATTTCATTGGCATTAACACATGCCGTATTGGCATTGCTTTTTGTAATCACAATTATCGGGATCCCTTTTGCCGCGCAACATTTAAAATTAGCCGGTTTGGCTTTAACACCTTTTGGTTTTGAAATTGTTGAAAATATTGAAAAATAAAACTAATTATTCTGTATATTCGTATCTTTGAAAAAATTATAAAATCATAAAAATTATGAAGAAGTTTTTAAAAATATTTTTTTTAATCATAATTCTCGGAGCAGGCGGATTTTGGGTTTATATAAAATTTATTTCACCTGTCGTTATGAAAAAATCAATGACAATGATACCTGATGATGCCGTATTGGTTATTGAAACAGAAAATTTGGCAGATGCTTGGACAGAGATAAGTGACAGCAAAGTTTGGAATTACCTTTTAAAAAATCCGTATTTCAATGATTTGAATGAAGATTTTGATATGCTGAATAAATATTTAAATAATAATAATTATGCAGATTTCATGCTTAAAAAAAGAAGTATGATAATGTCTTTGCACATGATTTCGGCAAGGGATTGGGATTTCTTATTTGTTGTTGATTTACAGAATTTGGCACAAATAAAAAAAATCGGTTTAAAAAATCTGTTAAAAAATGCCGAAGGATATAAAGTTAAAGACAGACCGTATAAAGATGAAACGATTTATGAATTGTCGGATAATACGGATCCTTCATCCGTTATTTATCTTATTATCAGCGATAATCAATTGGTTGTAACTTTTACCGGTTCATTAATCGAGAAATCAATAGACCAAAAAGATAATAACTACTGGGAAAATAATTCGGATTATAAAAAAGTAACTTCAAAGCTATACGGTGAAGAACTTTTCAGAATGTATTTTAATTATTCTAAGCTGAATGATTTCAGTATGTCGTTTTTAACGGAAGAATCCGAAACCATTTCGATGTTAAGTAATTCATTAACTTACACTGGTTTTAATATTGACTTGCGAGATGAATTGTTAAGTTTTGACGGTTATACAACGGTTGATTCAGTCGGTTCTTACGTGAAAGCTTTGGCAAATATAAAACCCGGAAAATTAAGTGCCTGGGAGATTATGCCGAAGCAAACAGCTATGTATTTTTCAATGGGTTTTAATGATTTCTTCGATTTTTACTATAATCTTACGAAGCAATACGAAGACGGAAATGCTGAAGATATGGAAGATATTAAAGAAAATATTTCTAAAACGGAACGTTTGCTTGATATCAGTTTACATGATGATTTTTTTAGTTGGATCGGAGAGGAGATAGCAATTGTTAAACTGCGTCCCGGTAAAAGAACGCGCGAAGAAGATGTTATAATTGTGATTCCGGCAAATGATATTGATAATGCAAAAGACGGTTTGGACAGGATTATGATAAAAGTGAAACGCAGAACACCTTTGAAGTTTAAGCCCGAAGAATATAAAAATTTCAATATTCAGTCCTTGGAAATAAACGGCTTCTTTAAATTGTTTCTCGGTAAAATGTTTAAAGACATTGAAAAACCGTATTTTACTTTTATTGAGAATAATGTTGTATTCAGTAATTCATTAGAAAATCTCAAAAGCGTAATTGATTCTTATATCACCGGAAATACTTTAAATAAAGATATTGATTTTGTGAATTTTAAAGATGAATTTAATAATAAATCAAATGTCACTGTTTTTATAAGAACACCGCAGATATATCAAAATTTGTATTTTTACAGTAATGCTGTTGACCGAAAAAGCATCAAAGAAAATAAAGAATTTATTTTAAGTTTTGAGAAAATCGGCTTTCAATTGGTTTCCGAAGGCAGTGATATGTTTAAAACCTTGTTTCTGGCAAAACACAATCCTGATGCCGTTAAAACGGATGAATTGGAGCAGATGGAAACTAAAGTAACCGAAAATATGTTTCGAGAAGAAGTAGAATTAAAGATTTTTAAAATTGAACTACCCAAATCTGTAACGAAACTTGATACCATGTACAGAGAATATTATGACGGCGGAGAAAAATTAAAGTTTGAAGGTTTAATTCATAACGGAGGAATGACCGGAACATGGAAAACATATTATGAAAGCGGAAATATTAAAAGTACGGTTAATTACGATAACGGAATGCTGGCAGGTGATGCATGGTTCTATTATGATACTTCCGAAAACACAAAACAAGCGGAAGCAACTTTTGAAAACGACGAACAAAACGGAACCTATTTTGAATATTATAAAAGCGGAACTCAAAAAGCAAAAATTGAATATGATGACGATAAAGCTTCCGGTGATGCTGAATTTTATTATCCAAACGGGAAATTAAAAATTAAAGCCGAATATAAAAAAGGTTTAAAACACGGAAAATGGATTTATTATGATGAAAAAGGCAATCCGGTAGGAAGAGCAAAATGGCGTAAAGGCGAATTGATAAATGAAACGGAATAAATACCGAAATGGCAAATTCATGGTTTCAATTTAAAGAATTTAAAATAAATCAGGACAAAACGGCTATGAAAGTAGGTGTTGACGGCGTCTTATCGGGCGCCGTCTCGCATCTGTCACGATCCATGAATGTTTTGGATATCGGGGCGGGAACCGGTTTGTTGTCCCTAATGGCCGTTCAAAGAAGCGATGCACAAGTGACTGCTTTGGAAATTGAAAAAAATGCTTTTAATCAATGTGTTGAAAATATTAAATTAAATAAACAAGAAGACAGAATTACGGCTCTGAATGTTTCATTTCAAGATTATTACAAAGAATGCAAAGAGAAATTTGACTTCATTATATGCAATCCGCCATTTTTTAATAATTCTTTTAAATCACCGGATGAAAAAAGAAATATTGCACGGCATTCCCATCTGCTTCCTAAAGAAGAACTGATAAAAGGAGTTTCGGAAATATTAATAAAAAACGGTATTTTTTCTGTCATTCTTCCGTTTGAATCAGAACTGATTTTTGAGCAAATGTGTAATAATTACGGATTGTTTTGTCGCTATAAATTGATTATTTCTCCGAGAGAAAACAAAAAACCGAATCGTATCATTATTGAATTTTCCGGTGAAAAAGAAGAAATTTTAATTGAAAATATTGCAATCCGGGAAAACGACACAAATCAATATACCAAAGCATACAAAAAGCTGACAAAAGATTTCTATTTACACTTTTGATTTGAGTTAAATTTTCTATTTTAGCAAAAAAATATTTATGGTCAGTTTAGAAGATTATTTTGAACAATTCAGAAGAAACATAGTCGGTATTGATACTGAGTTTGAAACACCTTACGGAACTCAAAAACTATTATATGCCGATTGGATTGCCAGCGGAAGAATGTATGCACCGATTGAAGATTTGATGAAAAATAAATTCGGTCCGATGGTTGGGAATACCCATTCAGAAGCCAGCGAAACCGGTGTTGTAATGACCAATTTATATCATGAAGCAAAACACCTGATAAAAAAACATGTAAATGCTTCCGAAGACGATTATTTGATTACCGAAGGATCAGGAATGACCGGTGCTGCCGTAAAATTGCAACGTATTCTCGGACTGAAAGTTCCTGAAAGAGCAAAAAAATATGTAAAAGATACTATTCCCGAAGAAGATCTTCCCGTTGTTTTTGTTACTTATATGGAGCATCATTCAAATCATATATCATGGTTGGAAACTTTTGCCGATGTCATTGTTTTGCTTCCGGAAGATGATGAAATGAATTTTGCCGATGAATTGAGAAAGCAATTGAAGAAATTCGAAAATCGTAAAATTAAAATCGGTTCTTTTACCGCCGGTTCTAATGTTACCGGAATTATTCCGGATTATCACAAACTGGCTGAGATAATGCATGAAAATAACGGATATGCTTTTATTGACTTTGCTGCTTCTGCTCCATATATAAAAATTGATATGCATCCTAAAAATTCAAAACAAAGTTTGGATGCAATTTTCTTTTCACCGCACAAAGCACTTGGCGGACCGGGAAGTTCAGGTGTTCTGATTTTTAATAAAAAACTTTACAACTTCAATCAAGCACCCGACCATCCCGGCGGCGGAACCGTTCTTTGGACGAATCGTTGGAACGAATATGCCTATTTTGATGATGTTGAACTGAGAGAAGACGGCGGTACACCTGCTTTTCTGCAAACAATGCGGGTTGCATTAACGTTAAAGCTAAAAGAAAAAATGGGATGTGATAATATTATGAAACGTGAGCACCAACTTCTTGATTTGCTTTTTTCAGAATTTGAAACCATTCCGCAACTTCATGTTTTAGCTGATAAATATCGTGAAAGAATCGGCGCTGTGTCATTTTTTGTTGATAATATTCACCACAACTTAATCGTGAAATTATTAAATGACAGATTTGGTATCCAAACACGCGGGGGTTGTTCTTGTGCCGGTCCGTACGGCCATTACCTTTTGCATGTATCTAAGGATGAGTCGCATCGAATCACGGACAAAATTAATCACGGCGATTTAACCGAAAAACCCGGTTGGGTCCGATTGTCCGTTCATCCGACAATGAAAGATGAAGACCTTTTATTTGTAACTGATGCCGTGAAACAAATAATTTCAAATATTTCTGAATGGGAAAAAGATTATGAATTTGATAAATCATGCGGAGAATTTTTCCATAAAGATATTTCCAGACATAAACCGGCAGATTATTTCGATTGGTTTACGCTTTAAAAAGAATTATTGAATTAGGCACTTAAGTAATACAAAATGAAAAAATAATGAAAATTCTAAACTATGCATATTCTCTGCGATTCTTAGCGTTCTTTACGTGAACGAATCAGATTTATTTCACGCAAAGAGTGCAGAGATTTTGCAACGCACGGCAAAGAAAACAGGAACTGTTGATATACAATAAATTACAAGTAATATCGGCTATGGTATAGATATTCTTGGATGATTTTGTAATTACTGCGATGCAGTGAAACAATAGTAACCACAGGTATAACCTGTGGATAATGTACGAATATATACATCAACACCGAAAGGTGTTGAACTCCTATCGGAGTTCTTTTTTATCTGTCCTATTCCTTCCATAGGTTGCACCTATGGTTACTATTGTTAAATCCCATTCGGGATTATTACTAAATACATATTTCACAGAATATCTAAACCATAGCCGTAATTTCTAACTGCTTAATTCAAAAGAATTATTTTATTTTTATCACTTTTCCGTATATAATTAAAGAAATTGCTGCAAACAAAGCAATTCCGGCAAAATAATACCAAATATAATGGGCATGAACGGATGCTGCTTGCCAAGCTTCATGTGTATCAAATAAATTCGGATCCGGACAATATTTATTTAGTAAGAATCCTGAAATCCCAAATCCCAAAATAGAAGAAATGAATGAATGTAAATGGCTGAATCCCAGAAACAGACCTTCTTCACCTTTAGGCGCCTGCAAAGAAAAAAGTTCCAAATAACGCGGTGAAATAAAGGATTCTGCTATGCCTTGAAAAATAATACCGATAATCATCATCAAAGCAATCGGATGGATACTCATAAATCCCAAATTGATATCATTGCCGCCGAGTAAATTTCCGGATGCCATAAGCAGTGCAGAAACCGGCATAATAAACATTCCTATCGTCATTGAAAATATTGAAGTTTTTTTGCGCATTAATTGTGTTATCCAAGCAACACTTAAAACTACGACTAAAGGATTCACATTTGCGTACCACGACGGTGATGCATTTTCACCGGCCATTCGTAAAACATATTTTGGCATGGTGGCATATAATTGGTGTTGAACAATCCAAAATCCGCTGATTATCAGTATCAGAATAACTAATCTTAAATTCGAAACAACTTTGATTAAAGCACTCCAAATTTCTTTGAATGATTTGCCTTCTCCCGTATGTTTTGCACTTTTATAGAATAAAAAAATCATAATTAATGCAAGTAAAGTCATTCCGGCTGAAAAATAATTTAAATTTATTAATCCGAGATTCCCCATGTTTTCTCGTAATGGTTTTACAATGGTTTTTCCTGAAAATGCTCCGATATTAACCATCATATAAAAGACAGAAAATCCGCGTGCTCTGTTAGCTTCAGTTGTTTCTTTTGCAATTGTACCGGTAATTACGGATTTTATAAACGACCCGCCTACCATGATTACTAACATAACCGGAATAATGTAATATTTTTCTGAAGACGTACGGATGCCTTTGTAGATAACTTCTTTACCGTATTCAGCCAATCCTTTGGCTTCCAAAATTCCGGGTAATAATGCAAGCCCCAAGTAACCGATAGTTAAAAGTGTAAATGCAAGTAATAATGATTTTTTAAAACCGATTTTATCAGCATAGGCACCGCTGAAAGTCGGCAGGAAATATAAGCCCCCGGAGAATACACCGGAAATGATACCCGCTTCAATATCAGAAAAACCCAATATTCTTGAGAGATATAGAGTTATCACAATAAAAACACCGTAATAGGCAGCTCTTTCAAGCAATTCAACACTGTTTGCTACCCAAAATGCTTTGGAAAATTTTATTTTTATTTGTTTCTCTGAAGCCATCCTCATATATTTTGTGTTTTATAACATAAAAGCAGCGAAGATATTATAATTTTTCTAACTGGAAAGTTTAAAAATTTATCCCGAAGATTTTTTCCAGCCGTTTGGTGTCTTTTTCCAAAAGTTGTTCCGCATATTTTCGGTCTTCTTCGGAAAGAGGCTCATAAGAAGTTTCTTTACGATTTACAGAAGATAATTTTTCGGGAAGTTTTGAATGCAAAATTTTTTGTTTCACTTTTTCGGGTAAAAATCTTCTTAAAGCGGCTCTTAACGGATTGTTTCTGTTAAGCAGAAATTGTTGCAATGCTTTCGATTTTGCTTTTGCCGATTTATTTGCAGTTATTAAAGCAGCATCGGATGAAAAATCTTTAATGTCAAGAAAAGATGACAATTGTTTTAATAAGAAATCAGTATTATTTTTTAAATCGGACGTTTTAAGAAGTAAAATATTTTTTCGGGGAAAAAATTCCGACCAATACGAAACATGTTCATAATATTTGCTTTGCCACAGGTTACATAAATTATTTTGAATGGTAATGTCAGAACTTAAAATATGTTCTTCTTCTTCCTTTATTGATTGTATAAATGATTTATTGTCAGAAATATACCCGTTATTTTTTGCATATTGAAATGAAGACCAAGTACGTTCTGCAGGGTTTCTTAACATGATAATAATTTTTATTTCGGAATTGTATTCTGTAATTCGTTTCGGAGCATTTTTATCAATTAAAAGATAAGTATCTGCTGCAATTTTTATTCTTTCTTTTTTACAATGTTTCCAAAACGAATGATAATAATCTTCACCTCTTTGATACAGTTCTTCAACCGAAAAATAATGCACTTCTTTAATATCTGAAAAACACACATCCGGATGATTTTCGAGATATTGATATAATGTTGTGGTCCCGCTGCGTCCGGCTCCTATGATGATGGCATTTACTTTCATTATATAATTGTAAATAAAGTGTTTGTATCGTTGTAAATATTAAATACTCAGGTCTCACATCTCAAATCTCCTGTCTCAATTCTCCGGTCTCACCTCTCATTAATGTTCCACAATATGTTTCCCGATAATTTTTTTCAGAATGTACAGCAAATATTCTGTTTTTATATGCCTTTTTGCTGACATACCGTATTTTTCAATCGGTATTCTTTGAATATTATTTTTTATTTTATCATCTTTTATGCCTGCCGTACCAAAAGTGTAATCGGTAATCTTGTTTTTAAAAACGGTATCAAAAAACGTATCTTTTACGCCGTTATCGGTAAACGGAAAAGCAAATAATTTTTGTGTTTCGCCGAAGTTTTCGGTAACAAATTTTATGCTTTCTTTTGTTTGTCGGATTTGTTCTTCTTCCGAAATTTCCGAAAATAAGGGATGATTAATACTGTGTGCACCGATGGTAAAACCTTCGGTTTTAAGTTCCGAAATCTGTTGTTTCGTAAGATAAGGTTTTTCGGTTTTCAAATATCCTTTATAATCAATTTTCGGATTTTCTTTTTTCAGACTTGAAATGTAATTGATGAACATATCTTTATTATCGATAAAAGCTGAATTTATGAAAAATATTGCCGGGATTTTTCTTTTTTTCAGTATTGGAGTTATCGTCTTATAAACATCGGAAAGTCCGTCATCAAAAGATAAAATAAATGCAGATTTATTTTTGTTCTGCAGAAATTCGGAAGCCGTGAAATATTTCTGTAAAAAATCCAAGTCTTTTTCAAACTGCCGAATGCTTCTTACCGGATATAAATGTTTGATATGTGCCGGCGAATTATTGTTTATTATGTGATAAAACGGGTAGATTGTCTGCTTTCCCGACAGTTTTATTAAGAATTTTGTAGGAATAAATGATGTTAAAAGTGATAGTATTTTAAATAAATTTTTTTTCAATTAATTTGTCCTTAAAATTTAAACTTTTTTTGTTCTTTTTCCTATATACTTTACTCTAATCCCTTTCCGCTTTCAACTCTTCCCTTTCAACTCCTTCGTAGAAAGCAAACCGCAAGCTGCATCAATATCTTGTCCGCGTGATGCTCTGACGGTAGCCGTAATGCCTTTTTCATTTAATCGGTCGCGAAAGTTTACCATTGTTTTTTCATCGGCACCTTTTAAATCGGTTCCCGGAATTTCGTGAAAACGAATTAAATTAACCCGTGCGTGAAATCCGTAAACCAAACGTGCCAGCTCGTCGGCATGTTTGATACTGTCGTTAAATCCTTTAAATACAATGTATTCAAAAGAAATACGTCGTTGTCTTCCGAATTCGTGATTTTTCACAATTTTTATTACATCTTTAATCGGATTTGTTTTTTGCACCGGCATAATTCGTAATCTTTCATCATCAAAAGGTGTGTGAATACTGATTGCCAAATGACATTTGCTTTCGCTTAAAAAACGTTTTAATCCTGAAATTATTCCGTTTGTTGACACAGTAATACGTTTTGGCGACCATGCAAAGCCCCAATCTGCCGTAAGTATTTCGTTGCTTTTTAAAACATTATCCAAATTATCAAAGGGTTCACCCATTCCCATATAAACAACATTGGTTAAAGTTTTAAATTCAGGTAAACTTTTTATTTGATTTAATATTTCATTTGCCGATAAATGTGCTTGAAATCCTTGTCGTCCTGTCATGCAAAATTCGCAAGCATATTTACAACCTGCTTGTGATGAGACACACAATGTTGCTTTGTCATCGGAAGGAATGTATGCGGCTTCAATATAGTTTTTGCCGGTTTTAAACAGATATTTTTTTGTTCCGTCAGAAGATGTTTGAACGGAAACGGGCTCATTTAATCCGACTTCATAACTTTTATTTAAAATTTCTCTGGCTTTTTTCGATAAGTTGCTCATCTCATCAATCGTTCGAATATCTTTCTTATAAAGCCAATCGGCAATTTGTTTTGCCGTAAAAGAAGGAAGTTTCTTTATTTTAACAATTTCAGTGAGTTCCGTTAATGTTTTTCCGAATAGTTGTTCTTTTATCATACAGGTTATTCCGTTATATATTTATTTTCAATTATTAAGTTAAAACTCTGCAATTTCATTGCAGTTACTTTAGTTTCTACAGATATTTTTTGAATATAGAACAAATATTAACGATTTAAGAATTATGAAGTTTATCAGAAATAAGAAGTATATATTGTTCAAAATATGATATCTTTTGTTTTTTATTTCAAAAATCGTCAGTCGTTAATCGATGTTCTCAAATTAATTCATAATTTTTTGTTTTAAAATGAATTTCATTCGTTTGTTCTCAAATCCTCCGGATTTTTTATCCGAAGTGATTTAGTCGCTTCTTTATTAATTTGTGTCGAGTATCTTAGTTGTCAGTTCGCAATTTCCGATTTGAAAATATAATTTCAAACTTCAACTTTCAAAAATCAAAATTAATTGTAATTTTGTAATCCGCAATTAAATATTAATAAACAAAATATAAGATATGTCAGGACACAGTAAATGGTCAACCATAAAACATAAAAAAGGAGCAAAAGATGCCAAACGAGCAAAGATTTTCACGAGAATAGTTAAAGAACTTACGGTAGCCGTAAAAGAAGGCGGCGGTTCCGACCCTGAATTTAATCCGCGATTGCGTATGGCAATTGCTAATGCCAAAGGGGTTAACATGCCGAAAGATAATATTGAAAGAACCATTAAAAAAGCTCAGGACGACGGATCCAATTTGGCAGAATCTACTTTTGAAGGAACAGGGCAAGGAGGAGCAGCCATTTTTGTGGAATGTTTATCGGATAATAATCAAAGAACGGTAAGTGATGTCAGGCATGTATTTAGTAAATACGGAGGAGAACTCGGGAAAAACGGATCTTTAAGTTATATTTTTGAACGAAAAGGAACTTTTGTGATTGCTCAAGGAGATTTTGACATTGAAGAATTAGAACTGGACTTAATCGATGCCGGGCTTGAAGATTTGGAAGAAGAAGACGGAAAATATATCTTAACAGTTGATATGAAAGATTTCGGAAATATGCAGAAAAAATTGGAAGAACTTAAATTGGAAGCCGAAAATGCGGAACTGGAAAGGATTCCGAAAATGTATAAGAAACTGGAACCGGTAACAGCACTAAAAGCACTGAAAATTGTTGATAAATTAGAAGATTTGGAAGATGTTCAGAATGTGTATCATGATATTGAATTAACGGATGAAGTTGCTAAGGCATTGGAAGAGCAGGAATAGTTGATAGGAATTAGGAGTTAGGAATTAGGAATTAGGAGTTAGGAGTTAGGAGTTAGGAATTAGGTGATAGGAATTAGGAGTTTAGAGCCGGGAATTAAAATTTTAGTTATTGTGTAAAAAGAAAAACGGAGTTTTTATATATTATGAAACTCCGTTTTTTAATTGTATCAATATTTCAAAATAATCACCATTTGGTTTGTAATGTGTGCTATTTGTCACTTTTATATTCTTGTATTTTGTTTCGCATTTTTAAGATACAAATTTTTGTCCTTTATAATTTAAAAAAATTACTTTTGCAATCCGATAAAAAAATAACATTAAAAATTTATTTAACCCTAAGAATAAGACCTAACTTATTATTTACTGCTAATTTCTAATATCTGATTAAGACAATGAAACGAATAGAAAAAACCATAAAAATAGCTGTTATAGAGGCAATTAACAATTTATATAATGCCGAAGTTCCCGAGAATCAAATTTCTGTTCAAAAAACAAGAAAAGAATTTATTGGAGATTTTACCGTTGTGGTTTTCCCTTTTTTACGATTTTCCAAAAAATCACCCGATGCAACAGCCGAAGAACTCGGAAATTATATTAAAACGAATTTTGCTGAAATTGAAAAATTTAATGTTATTAAAGGTTTTCTGAATGTATCATTATCACATAAATATTGGCTTTCATTTTTTAAAGAAATAAATTCTGATAAAAATTACGGGTTAATTCCGAAATCGGAGAATTCTAAAAAAGTTGTATTAGAATATTCATCTCCCAATACAAATAAACCCTTGCATTTAGGACATATCAGAAATAACTTGCTGGGTTGGTCGGTTGCAAAAATTATTGAAGCAAACGGTGATACGGCAATTAAAGTAAATTTAGTAAACGACAGAGGCATTCATATTTGTAAGTCAATGTTTGCATGGCAGGAATTAGCTCAAGGTAAAACACCCGAAGATGCAAAAATGAAAGGTGATCATTTTGTCGGTGATTATTATGTGGCTTTTGATAAAGAATATAAAAAGCAAATCTCTGAACTTACGGAAAAAGGAATAAGTGAAAAAGAAGCAAAAAAAGAGGCAAAATGGATGAAAGAAGCCGGAGAAATGCTGAAAGAGTGGGAGCAAGGTGATGCGAAAATTCGTAATTTATGGAAAACAATGAATGATTGGGTTTATAAAGGTTTTGACGAAACTTATAAAAAACTCGGTATTGAATTTGATAAAATTTATTATGAATCAGAAACTTATTTGAAAGGAAAAGATGTTATTCTGAATGCTCTTAAAAAAGGAATTTTACAACAGAAAGAGGACGGAACAGTTTTTATTGACCTTACAAAAGAAGGACTTGACGAAAAAGTACTCTTACGTTCTGACGGGACAGCTTTATATATGACACAAGATATCGGTACAGCAATCATACGTCATAATGATTTCAATTTTGACGAAGCAGCATATGTTGTCGGAAACGAACAAGATTATCATTTTAAAGTTTTAATAATTGTTTTAGAGAAATTAGGATACAATTGGGCAAAAAATATCAGTCATATTTCATACGGTATGGTGGAATTGCCTGACGGAAAAATGAAATCACGTGAAGGAACGGTCGTTGATGCCGATGATTTAATTCGGGAGATGATACAAACTGCAAGAGATAAATCTGCAGAATTGGGAAAATTGGAAGGATTTTCGGAAGAAGAAAAAAGTGAAATTTTCAGAAAAATTGCTTTGGGCGCTTTAAAATATTTCATCTTAAAGGTTGATGCTAAAAAGAATATGACTTTTAATCCTGATGAATCCATTGATTTTAACGGAAATACCGGACCGTTTATTCAATATACTTATGTTCGTGTGCAATCCATGTTGTTAAAAGCAAAAGAGCAAGGAATTAACAATTCAGATACTTCTTATGCCTTTGAAAGCTTTGAAAATCAGGAAGTATCATTGCTTAATTTGTTGTATGATTTTGAAGATGTAGTAACTGAAGCCGGAGAAAAACGCAATCCCTCGGTTATTGCAAATTATGTTTACGAGTTAGCAAAAGAATATAATCGTTTTTATCATGAAATTCCTCCGATTTTAAAAGAAGAAAATCGTGATTTAAAAATGTTCCGTTTACAAATTTCCGCAAAAACGGCTGACGTAATTAAAACATCTTTGGATTTGATGGGTATTGAAGTTCCGGAAAGAATGTAATGAATGCGGAAAACAAATTTTTATTGATTATAAAAACTCAACTTCTTTAAAGTTGTAATATTGCAAGATTCCTTCGGAAGTTTGAATGATTAATTTCCCTTCCGGTAAAGTACCCGTTATTTTACCTTTGAAAATCCCGTTTGTATCTTTAAATTCTGAGATTTTATTCATTTTATACATGCAATTATGATATTTTTTGTCAATCGTATCGAAATTTTCAAATTCAAGATTTTGATAATTTTCAAAAATATAATTTAATAATATGTGTAATTCTTTTTTTAGATCATAGGTTTTTTTTGTGATATCAGTCAACGATATTGCATCGGGTAAAAAATCCGGAAATTTCTTTTGATTTATATTCAAACCGATACCGATAACGGAATTTTTTATTTTAGTTCCCGATAATGTATTTTCAATTAAAATTCCGCATATTTTTTTGTTCTCGAAATAAATATCGTTTGGCCATTTTATTGTAAAACCGTTTTTTTTTGTTTCAAGATACTCGATAATTCCGAGGGAAATTACTTTTGAAAGATAAAACTGTTCATGGGCTTTTAATCTTTTTGTATATGTTATAATGCTGATTAATAGATTTCTATCCGATTCGCTAAACCAAATATTTTCTCTTTGTCCTCTTCCGATCGTTTGTTCTTTTGCAGAAATTATCGTGAATTCAGGCAGCTTAATTTTTTGCAAAAGTATTTTTGCTTCATCATTTGTTGATGAAATTTTATCATAATTTAAGATGTTAAAAATGTTTTTCACAGTACAAAAATATAAACTTTTAATTATATAAACATTTAACTGCTTTTTTTGCCGTATCTTTGCACAGCAGTCGGTCATTCTGTCGCTGTTTTGAACTCATTTAAGACAGAGGAAAGTCCGGACAACACAGAGCATTGTACTTCCTGACGGAAGATACTCGTGAGGGTATAGTAACGAAGAAGAAAATAACCGCCCTGAACTTGTTTCGGGGTAAGGGTGAGAAGGTGAATTAAGAACTCATCGGTATTGAAGGTGACTTTAATAACCGTTCGTCTTACAAGTTGCAATCTCATGTATATCAGCATTTAAGGGTTGCTCGTCCGATGCTGAGGGGTAGAGAGCGAAGATAAATGACAGATTAAAACAGAATCCGGCTTACGGACCGACTGCTTTTTTGTAAATCGCCTTTTAAAGGCGATAATGTAAATCGTTTTTTTAGGCGAAAGAGTAAAACATCTTTTTAAGGCGACAAAAGCAAATAGCTAAAATAAAATTATACAGAATAATTAGTTATATTCTTGACAATCCGGTAAAAGCAGGTTTATTTATAAGCCGAAGTGATTGGTCTCATTCATATATAAAAGATGAATATAATGAATTTATATGAATTGTTAATCGTTGTTTGCATGAGATGATATGATTTTATCATCTTTTGAGAGAAGACATTTATACTGTTATTGTTCTCTACTCAGGAGAAGTAACTTGTAAAAATATTGAAATTATCGTCTCAGGAGAGACGACTACAAATTATTAATTATGATAAAAATAAACGAATCTCCGCGTGATGCTATGCAGGCATTAAAAAAAATAATTCCGACAAAGGAAAAGATTGATTATATCAATTTACTCTTGAAAGTTGGGTTTGATATTGTTGATGTCGGAAGTTTTGTTTCGCCTAATGCCGTTCCGCAAATGAAAGATACCGGAGACGTTTTGGATCATTTAATTCTTGATAACACATCTTCAAAAATATCCGTTCTTGCAGGAAATGCTTATTGGGCAAAAAATCTTGCCGGATACAATGTTGTTGATTACATTAATTATCCGTTTGCAATTTCCGAAATTTTTCAGAAAAAAAATCTTAAAACAAATTTAAATCAATCATTAAAACAGATTGATAAAATCATTGATATATGCATTCAAAAAAATAAAAAACCGATTATCAGTATTTCGGAAGCATTCGGAAATCCGTATGAGGAAGATTGGGGTATTGATATTTTAATGGATTGGATTGAAATTTTATATGTTAAAGGCCTGCGATATATACCTCTGGCGGATACAACGGCATCCGGTTCGGCACATTTAATCGGTTTGGTTTTCACCAATGTTATTTCGGAATTTTCGGATGTTGAATTTAATTTTCATCTGCATTCCAAATCGGAAGATGCAATTCCTAAAATTGAGGCAGCTTATGAAGCCGGATGTCGAAATTTTGATACGGTTTTTAACGGTATGGGAGGTTGTCCGATGACCGGAAAAGAATTGGTCGCCAATACGGATACTTTTTTATTTTATGAATGGTTGATGAAAAATGAAATCGAAAATAACTTAAATAAAGATGCCTTAAACCCCGCAATTGAAAAAGCAAGAAAAATATTTTGAAAATAACAGATATGATATTTCATTAAGGAGTCAGTTAATAATTATATTTATTCAGGCTTTCGGCAAAAATAAATAATTTCATTTTTATCAAAACGATATTTTTCTTTTTCCTCTTCTGAAAATGAGTTTACAAAATCATCTTCCGTAACATCAAAACCTGCTTTTCGTAATCGTTGCGGATAGTCTGCTCCGTATTGTCTGACATGATCGTATTGTCCGTAATATTTTTCTCTGTCCTTTTCGGAAACGATACTCGGATCTTCAAATGTTTCACTTAGCGAATAATCAATTGGAACTTGAAGAACGGCTTTTCCGCCCGGTTTTAAAACGCGTAAAATTTCTTTCATCGCTTTTTGTTCATCATCAATATGTTCCAGAACATGGTTGCAAATGACAAAATCAAACAGATTATCGGCGAAAACCATTTCTCTGATATCCGTTTTTACATCAACAATCGGAGAATATAAATCTGCAGAAATATAATTAAGATTGTTTAGTTTTTTGATTTTTTTTATAAACGGTTGTTCCGGTGCTATATGTAAAACATTTAATTTTTCAGTAAAAAAACCTGTTTTTTCTTTTAAATAGAGCCAAAGTAAACGATGTCTTTCCAATGATAAGCAGTTAGGACACAGCCGATTATCACGGTTTGCTTTGCCGTATCCGTAAGCTAAAAATTTTCTGAACTGTTTTTCACAAACAGGACACTCGTTTTGTGTCCCTTTATATATTAATGCCAAAGGTTTTCTTGCTAAAAAACTTAAACGTATTAAAAGCGGGCGAGGCAGTGTTTTTAAAAGGAATTTAATGAGTTTTTTCATTTTTAAAATTTCGATAAAGGAATAAAAATTTATTTTATTTTAGGTTTTCAAAAGTATTAATTTGTATTTGACTTATAAAATTAATACATTTGTTATTCTTAATTTATTAAAATATAATCATATGAAACAAATAAAATTATTATCCGTTCTTGTAATTTTTTTGACATTAACAGTTTCTTGTAATAAAACACCGCATGACAAATTAATCGGTAATTGGGATATCTCAAAAATTGTTAATTCTACAATGACTGAACAAGATGATATTGATTTCTTTAATGAAATGAATAAAGATGTTACGGATAAAGAAGTCTTTACTTTTTCGGATGATAAAGTAAGTAAAAATTTTCCCGAAAAAAGTGAAGGGACATGGGAAATTGATGAAAACGGAACCGTTCTTTCAATTGATTGGGGTGAAAATGACACGTATTCTCCGCATACTTTTACGGTTAAAAAATTAACTTCCGACAGTCTTATTGTTGAAGAAGATTTTGAAGAATTTTTAATGACAACTTTTTTCTCGAAGATAAAATAATTTCTGAATGAAAGATATTTTTGTTAGTAATTCTAAGGATGATAAAAGTTTATCTAAAAAGCTGGTATCTAAATTAGAATCTGTCGGATATTCTTGTTTTGTATTACCAAGAGACGAATCATCCGGGGAATCGGATGATTTAATTGCAGGAAGCAAAATATTTATTCTTATTTTATCCGAAAGTGCCGAAAATTCAAAACACGTTACCGAACAATTAAAAAGTGCCGTTGAACAGAATTGTACGATTATTCCGTTTAAAGCCGGGAAAATTGATAATAATCTCGGTATGCAATACATGTTGCAGGAATTAGAATGGGTCGATGCATACGGTGACGGGTTTGACGAAGCTTATGATGTTTTATTGGAAATTATTGAAGAACTTACCGAAGGGAAAAAAACAAAATCCGTAAAAAAAAATAAAACGGCTTCAAAAGATGATAATTTTGAACTTAAAAAATCACATTTATACGGGATTATTGCCGTATTATCCGTTGCTTTATTGTATTTTGCATTTTTCAATAAAAGCTCTGAATCCGATAATTCGGTTTCAAATAAAAATAATATTGCACAGACAAATACAAATAATACAGTTGTTCCTGATGTTGTAAATAAAGAACTTAAGAATGAAGAACAAAAAATTGTAGGTTCTTGGAAAATGACTGATTATGAAGACAGTAGGAATATGAATGAAGAAGAGCGCAGACAAACAGAACGAAATATTGACCAAATGAAAGCTCGAGTTCTGCTTACTTTTAGTGCAGACAGAAGTTTTGCACGTGCCGGTTTTACACCGCAAGTTCAAAAAGGTTACTGGGAATACGACACCGGTAAAAAGAAAATATATCTAATACCGGAAAATACCAATCAAAAAGAAGAGATTAATATCATTAATTTGACTGATAATGCAATGACTTTTGTTGTTACCGAATCGGTTGAAACAAGTCCGGGAAAACAGGAAATTGTTACGACTAAATTGACGTTTCAAAAACAATAAAAAAAGGAGTTCAATAGAACTCCTTTTTTTATTGTTTTCCGAATATTAAGCTGCTTGTTGTGCTTCTTTGGCAGCAGGACCTTTATATTCTGCTTTTCCGAAACCTAAAATCGGCCAAAAAATAGGGGCTAAGAAGATTAAACCTAAAGTGAAACCTGTATCTTTTCCGAAACTTAAAGATATTAAATTAATCATCCATATTAAGAAAATAATATTAACAATCGGGATTAATAGAATAATAACAATCCACCATATTGGTTTGCCTGTAATTTCCAACATAACAATGATGTTGTAAATCGGAATAATTGCTGCCCAGCCGGGTTTTCCGGCTTTAACAAATACTTTCCAGAATGCTGCAATCTCGAAAACAATAATTGCAAGATAAATGATAATGACTACATATTTCATAATAAATAAATTAACATAATGCCTACTCTTAACAGTTTTCGGCTTCC
>JAOZQB010000191.1 GCA_029932445.1 Bacteroidales bacterium
CTAATTAACACAATGTCAGTATTTTGAATTAAATTTACCAACTTAGTCCGATTCCCAAAGATAATGTTATCGGAGGAGCCGATGCTCCGTTATATAATTGTTGTTCAAAATCAGAATCAATGTGGTTAAGAATAAAGATCCCGCCTTGATAATAAAGTCCGAAATCCCTTTTCCTTGACAAAATCCAACGGTCACCGGCTTCTATCCCGAACCCGTTGTATATGCCCAAACCTGCATCTTTCCAACTTAAGTTAAAAAACAAACTGTTTTTTTCTTTATTCGTATGAATTTTCAAACCACCCGTAAAGCCAATAAAACCGGCACCGAAATGAACACCCAAATAATCGTGTACCCGAACTTCATAATCAACACCGATAAGCGTGTAACCTCCTATTTGATACCCGATTGCAATGACATTTCTGTTGTTGGCGGAGCGAATTTTTTCAGGTTTTTCGGTATATTTGTTAGAATTTGACGTTTGGTCATTATTATCAAAAACAATTTCTACGGCATTATCTTCGGTCTTAATTTCTTGAGAATTATTATCGGGAATACTTTTATTAAATTTTCTTACACAATCCCGGAATGCAGCAATCAGTCTTTGCGGATGTGTTGAAAACGCATCATCCGTGTTTTCAATAATTTCGGAATGAACCTCATGTTTATAATTAAAAATGTCAATAAATTCAAAACCGACATATATTTTGCCGACATCTTTTGAATAACTCTCCGATTGGCTGATTGTAATATGTTTTATAATAACTTTTACCGCAGTTTGGTTTTCGGATGTTTTTTTGAAGTTTGTTAAAAACCAAGTATTAAGATAATTATAGACACCGCCGTCAACGGTAATTTTATCCGATTTTTTAAAAGCACCTTTCCACAGTTCGCCGATAAATTCTTTGTTTTTCCGTTTATCAATGACTTCCGGAACATAAAATTTTCGATTTGAAAGTTGAAACGTATCTTTAGGAAGTGTTATGGTTTTCTGAGAAAAAGATACGAAAGGACTAAATATCAGGCAAATTCCGAAGATCAAATTTTTCATTTTGATGTTTTTACAGAGTTGTCTGACAAAAGTATCAAATATATCGGATTTAAAAAAATGCGCGAATACTCATTCCGCCGGTATGAATTATTTTACTTTCTTCGGATTTTCGACCGGAATAATTAAATTCTATTTGAAGTGTATTTGTCAATTTTTTATACCACTGTACCGTCCACAAATAGTTTTTTCCGCTTTGCAAACCTTCAAGTATTTCATAAGAAATTGCCGAATTGGAAGGACCGTTATATCGAATATTTACAAAGTCAAAATGAACTTGAAAACGACCTTGGTTAACACTTGAAAATTGATATTCTCCGCCTGCCGTATAGGAAGAAAATGTTTCTTCTCCGCTTAAATTATTTTTTTTCTTAATCATAAAACGTCCTTTTACCGTGCTTTTTTTATCCGCTTTAAAGTTCAGAGTAGTTTCGTTTTCGGTGTAACGGATTGAATAATTATTATCCGAAAAAAATTCGGATGAATATTTTTTAATTCCTGATTTATAGCTGTTTGTAAAAATAAAACTTTGCATCTTTTTATTTAACTCAAGGGTATGAAACAGATTACTTCTTGTGTCAACTCCGTTAATAAGTAAGTTTTTTGTTCCTGAATTAATATAAGAATAGCTGATTAATATTTTAAATTTTGAAATGTCAACAGAGAATCGATTTTTTAATGTTTTGTTATTTGAAATTAAAACACTGTCCGGTAGATTGAGGTCAAAATATTCGGCCTTATTATCAATTTTTCTGTTAAGCTTAAAAGTAAAACGATTTGAAAATATCGAAAGTAAATTTTTTACCCCATTTTTATTATGCCAAATACGGTGAGGCATGAGATTAAAAACTTCATAAACAGATTGATTATAAACAGTTTTATATTCCGATGAAGGCAATGCAATGCGAATATAATTTGCTTCGTCGGAAAAATTTGCTTTTACGAATTCATTAAGCTCTTTAATTTGATTGTTGTTAAAATCTTTCCAAGCAAAAATACCTTGTCCGTTTTGAACTTCAAAATATGAAAATTCTTTTACGGCTTCATTACCGCTTGTATGTTCCAAAAAGCTTGAGCTTGAAACAGCACCTTTAAAAAATTTGAATGAATAATTCAGTCTTCCCGAAAGGGTATTTTCTGCGGGAATATTTGCAAAAATACTGTCCTTGCTTGTTAATTTTCTGAAATTTATTGTTGATTTAACGGTTTGGTTTTTCAGATTCAATAATGCTGCTCGAAACTTAATGTTATGTGCCGTTGAAGCATAAACGATTGTATTTTCGGAAGGTAAGAAATCTTCTCTGTTTATATAACTTAAAGAAAACAAGTGCTTTAAGCTGTCTGATGATTGAATGTATGTTTCAAATTCATTAAAGCGATAAGAAAATTGATTAGCAAGCGTATCAACGGAACTTGAAAACAGGTTTTTTTCGCCCGAATTTTTTATCCCGATATTAAAATGTGAAAATTTGCCTTCTGCGTGCCCGGAATATTTGATAAATTCAGTTTGTTTGCTTGTGTCTTTTGTTGTTAACCGATCGGCTTTTAGGTCAATCATTATTTTTTGTTTGTCTATATTTATGAAAACAGTATTTCTGTTTCCCGAATAAAATTTATTCCGGACCAATAAATCGGAAGACAAGCCGACTTTTCCCGTTTTTTGGTTAACCCAATTTAAACTTAATGATGCAAAATGTTCGTCGAATAATTCTTTTGACGGTAACAAATTCCAATCTCTGTCAAATTCAGGCATTTTATACGGTTCAAAAGCATCAAAATGGGTATTCGTAAATTGCCAATTTGTATTTAGCTGTAAATACCCTTCGGATGTATCTTTTTTCAAGAAATTTTTACTTCCGATAAATTTAAAAGCATATCCTAAATTATCATTATCATCAATCTCGGAAAACGTATTCAAGTCATTATTTGTTAACGCACTTTCAAAATAGTATTTGCCGCCGGTTTTTATTTTACCGAATATTCCGGCACTAAGCATTTGTTTTTTTTTCGGACTTATCAGCAATTTTACCGGTTCATATTTACCTTGCGGAATTCCGTTAATCGGTGCAATCCACTCATATACTTTGCCGTTTGCTCCGTTTTGTACTCGTTTATAATTGCCTTTATGTTCACCGACAAATGAAAAATTAACTCTGTATTTTGCATTAATGCTGTCGGTTGAATAGAGATATATGTTTTGATACACAGCAGTTTGCACAATGGTATCTGTTTTCTTGTATAATACTTCATTACGATTAAACGTATCAATTAAAACCGCACTGTTTACAAATGCATTTTGAATATTATCACCGATTGAATGAAACATCAATTTTTGCTCTTCATTCAAATCTTGTCGCAAACTGTAATTTTTTGCATCTTGTTCGGAAAATAAATTTAAAAAGACGGTTGTATTTTTTGTTTTAAGAGATGTTGAACTGCCGGCAGTGAATCGTGTATAATTCATTTCGGAATATTCAAATTCGGCAATAATTCGGCTGTCTTTTGTAATAATTCGGTTTGATGTAAACGTTAATTCACCTGAGTTGTAATTGATTACATAATCATTGTCGTTTCCGCGTTCCAACAGGTTCCCGTCAATATAAATTTTTTCACTGCCCGAAAGAACGATAATGTAAAGTTCTCCGTTACCTCCCGTGAGACGGTAAGGACCCTGATTTCCTTCGGTTCCGATAAAAGACATTTTATTATATTTCCCTTTGGAAACAGCAACATTCAATTGTGTTTTTATGATGTAATCTTTTTTTGTATTTAATGTTGTCGTAAAACTTGCCCCTTTTACTTTTTTGTTGAATTTCATAAAATAACTTTCAATCGGCTTAACTATTAAATCACCGACAGCCAGGACACTTTTTTCAGACATCAGTCGAATAAAAACATTATCAAATTCTCTTAAATTTTGCGAACTTCCGTCGGCTTGTATCGGGATGTTACTGTCGGTAATATTTGCTTGTATTTCAATTTCGGGGCTTATTTTTCCGGAAAGTTGCAGGTTAAAATCTGACATTAAACCGGCATTTTGATTATTCCCCACGGTAATTCCTCGTGAAATACTGCCGGATTTTTTTAATCCTGAAAAATTGCCGAAACCGGAAGATTGATTATCGGAATATTTTTTCAGATAATGACGTTGAATACTATTATCCGATGAAATTAATGTTTTGTGATTAAAGGGCTTTGAAAAATTATAAGGAAAAACACGGTAAGAAACCGTACAGATTTTATTTTTATAGGATTGAAATGTTGTCGGATTAAAAATTAATAAAGATTTTGAAGGAACTAACAGATAATCATTTTGAGGAATTATTTTATTATTATATAAAAGTGTTAATGTTTCCGGAACAATACTTAAGGTGTCAATACAGAGACTGTCATTTGAAATAATAAGATCTTTTTTGATAAGATTATTCAAGTTTTGACCGAAACTTACAGAGTTAAGGAGAATTAATGATATGATTATGAGTATTTTTTTCAAAAAAACAATTTTGTTATGACGGCAATATGCAAAAAACGAAAATAATTATAAAATAATTACTAATATTGCGAGAAATGTCGGAAAAAAAGAAAATATTAATTTTTATCGATTGGTTTTTACCGGGATATAAAGCAGGCGGTCCGATACGGAGTGTGGCGAATATCGTTGATTGCTTATCCGATGATTTTAGTTTTAAAATTATTACGACGGATACGGATTATTTAGAAACGGAATCGTATAAAAATATTGAAAGTAACACGTGGACGAAATTTAATAACAATACTTCGATATATTATTTTTCAAAAGGAAAACTGACAAAAAGGAATCTTAATAATTTAATTAAAAACACGGATTTTAATATTGCTTATATAAACGGAGTTTATTCTTTTTATTTTTCGATTCTTCCGCTTTTCCTTTTGAGAAAAACAAAGAAAAAAATAATTGTTGCTTCAAGAGGTATGCTTTCAAAGCATGCTTTCAGTTCTAAAAGTTTAAAAAAGACCGCTTTTTTGAATTTTGCAAAGATGTTCGGTTTATATAAAAACATCATATTTCAGGCAACTGATAAAAAAGAAGCAGACGATATAAAACAAATTATCAGAAAATTTAAAGACATTATTGTTGTTCCTAATTTACCGAAAAAAACAGTTTATTCCGAAAACAGAATAAAAGAAAAAGAACCGGGAATATTAAAACTGGTAAGCATTGCTCGAATTTCAACCGAAAAGAATACCCTGTTTGCTTTACAAATATTATTATCGGGAAATTATAAAGGCAACGTACAGTTTGATTTATATGGTTCTGTCTATAATGATGAATATTGGCAAAAATGTAAAAAAACAATAAAAAATTTGCCTGAAAATATATTTGTTAATTATAAGGGATCTGTTGAAAGTTCAAAAGTCCATGAAACATTTTCAGATTATCATTTTTCTTTTATGCCTTCAAAAGGGGAAAATTTCGGGCATTCCGTTTTAGAAAGCTTAGCAGCCGGATGTCCCGTAATTACAAGCGACCAAACCCCGTGGCGAAATCTTGAAGA
>JAOZQB010000192.1 GCA_029932445.1 Bacteroidales bacterium
TATCAATATTAGAAAACTCTTTAAATGCTTGTCGCAGAAGTATTAATGATAATATTTCAAATTGTTTTGCAACTGAATCCGTTACCGAATGTGCCAAAATAAAAACCATTTCAATAATTTCAACGGCCAGCAAAATTGTAAATGTAATTTCAACGGCAAAAAAATAGTTATCGGGCAGGAGATAAGCAATACTTTCAGGCAGATAAAAATTAATATTAACAAATGCAGAAAAAAGTGAAACAATAAAAATTATTGCTAAACCCGAGCTGATAATATTAAATCCTTTCGGACTTTCAAACTTTTTTGAAATTTTATCAAAAGTCGTAAATGAAAATTTCAGGAATTTGTCTTTCATTTTAAATTTTGAATTGATACTTCAAAATTAACAACTATTTTAATAAATGAAACAAGCGTGATAAAAAAAATATTTACACACACGAAAGTAATATTTCGTAGTTGAAAGTATAAAGTTGAATGTTAAAAGTTTAGCTCTTTTTATAATAAATTTTCAAAGTCCAAATTTGAGCTACAAGGTTTTATTCATGCTATAACACTTTGAACTTTATACTTTTAACTTTCAACTCCCAATTATTTATAAATAATTGGGGTTTATAAATCTAATCCCGTAAAATAATTGTCATTGAACATTCGGCAATTTTTTCAGCATTAAGAAAAATTTCGGTTTTAACAGAAGAAATATTTCCGATATCGCTTAATGGTGTGAGAATTGTCTGTAAAGTATCATTAACTTTAGGTAAAGCATAGATGTTTAAATTCTTGATGTTTCCGATAAATCCGATTTTTACTTTTTCGTCAGAAATTTTTGCTTCGTATCCTGCACGTACAGCGGCTGTTTGTGCCATATTTTCTATAATACCGGGTTCTCTGAACAGATCTTCGGAAACAAAAATATTATCTTCTTTAATTGTCAGTTTTGTTACGGTTTTTTTGGTATAGGAAGACATTAAGGTATCAATCATAAGCATCGGAGGTGCTTGAGGCAAAAGGCTTTTTAATTTATCTCCCGAAATCATTTATACAACGGTTAACATCATGTAGGTATAAGAAAATCGTGCACTTTCCGGAACCATAACGAGAATTTTTTCGCCTTTTTTTAATTTTTCGGAATTAAATAATTCTTCCAACATCAAATAAGCGGATGCGGAACCAACGTTTCCGACATAAGGCAGGTTTAAAAACCATTTATCTTCGGCTATGTATATACCGTTTGCTTTCATTTCTTCATATATTTTGTCTTTGAAATACATTGAAGAAAGATGCGGCAAAAACCATTGAATACTTTCTGTCGTAAACTTGTGTTTTTGTGTTAATTCAACTAAAAATTCGGCTCCTTTTTTAACAATATTGCTTCCGAGTAATCGGGTATCTTGCTGCAAAACCATTAAAGAATTTTCGTTGATGTATTTATCACTTAAATCTTTCCAAGGAGTTAATTTGCCGTTCGATTTTTCGGCACCGGCATACATACAGGTTTCCAATTCGCCGGCAAAGGAAGTAATTTCTATCCATTCAATTTTTAAAGACCTGCCGGAAGCATTCGGTTTGTTTTGCAACAATGCAGCAGTTGCACCGTCAGATAACATCCATCTTAAAAATTCTTTACTGAAAGCCAGCATCGGATTTTTCTCCAATTTTGACAGTTTATCGGCTTCAATATTATAACGATTTGCCGTAAGCCATGTAGAAATTTTTTCACTTCCGGTGCAAACAGCATTTTTTGTATTTCCGGACATAACTGAAAGCCAAGCGTATTTCATTGCCAACATACCGGCATTGCAGGAACCGTTAAAAGAGCTGTATTCGGTTTTTCCTGTTCCCAGCTCACCGTGAACCATTGAGGCATGCGAAGGCAGAAGTTGATCGGGGCTTGTCGTTCCGCAGGCAAGAAGTTCAATATCGTTAATCGTAAAACCGTTTTTTTGAAGTTTTTTTACGGCAGTTGCTGTTAATTCAGCATTTGAGTATGTAGATTTTTGATTTTTATCAACCGCATAATAACGTGTTTTAATACCGTTATTTCTTAATACAATCGGTCGAGCTTTGGAATTTGTTCCGTTAATTTTACCCAAATAACTTTCCATTTCATCATTGTTGACGGGTTCTCCGGGCAAAAATTTCTCAACAGCATTTATATAAACATTCATCTTATTCTTTATTGCAATTTTAAGGCTTGCAAACATAGATTTTTTTATTGAAAATGACGAATTTTTATAGCGATGTATGTTGTATAAGTTCTTTTCTGACTTTTTTAGGGAAAATGAGTTTTATTATTCTGAAGATTAATGAAGAGAAAGGTGAAACAACATAAAGGACAAAAAATAAATAATAACTGAACAATGTTAACAATCGTTTTCTTCTTTTAGGATTGTTTTTGCCTTTATTTAAAATCAGATTTGCCCAAATATGAAAAATACGTATACCGGTAAGTTCGGTTTTCATAATATGATAATCAATGTGAACAGCATTTAATTTTAAAAGTTCATTTTGTAAGTTGCTGAAATTATTTTCTTTAACAGAATTAAAAATAGGACTTCCGAATTTTGACGCCGATTGAATATCGAAATTTGAAACACCGGCTTCAGGGAAATATTTTGATGCTTCTTTTTTTCCGTTTATCAGCCAACGAACAATGGTTATCACACTGATTAAATTATGATGTTTATCAGATAAAACAATGTTGCCGACCAAATTTCCGCCGGCATTTCTTATTAAATTTTTAACGACTTTATTAGCGCTTACCCACATATTTCTGATTCCGTAAACGGTCAGTACCGGTTTATCTTTTAAAATATTTTTTGCATCTTCAGTTTTTAAAAATGAACTGATTGGTACAGAAGGTGAAAGATACCATACCTGCAATCCCAAAATGATTAAATCATATTGCTCAGAGTTATTAACATTCAATGCTTTTATTGGTATATCAATACTTTTAACACTTTCCGGAAAAACATCGTAGAAAGTTGATGTGGGTTTCCACGGAAACGGATATTCTTGTTCGGGTTCAATTTTAACATAGTCAATTTCAACAGAATTTGCCTCAGCATCTTTTAATACAGAGTTTAAAATATCTTTTATCTGCCCGGATTGGGTGTAGTATATGACGAGAATTTTTTTCATTTAATAATTTAATATCGTTTGTTGAACAATAACTTCATATTTTATTATTCCTTGTTCGTTATTCATTATTCCTGAAAAAAAATATCGAATATTGATTAACGAATTTTGAATGTCTGATTTTTCATTCCAAACATGGTCGCCTTAAATAAGATGACTTAAATGCATAAATATGTACAAAAATAAATTAAAATCTCAAACGTTTAGCACCTTCATAAAAATAAGCAATAAGAATTGTAATTATAAAGAAAACGAATAATGCCGAAATTTCAGGAAGTATGTCTGTAATATTTCCGTTTTTCAAAAATATATCATAAAAACTTTCCAATCCCCAATTTAAAGGAGAAATGATGCTGATTTTTTGCATAATTGCCGGCATGGCATAGACGGGAAACCAAATTCCGCCGAGCGATGCCAATATAATGACCGAAACCGATCCGAAAACACCGGCTTGTTCGTGCGTTTCGGTAATTGTTCCTACAAGAATTCCGTAGCCCACGGCAGCTAATCCGGAAGCTAAAGCCGTAATTATTAAAGCTAAAGGATGTGTTCCGAGATTTAATACCGGTAAACCGAAGAGCGGTAAAATAAAAATACCGGTTAATATCATTAAAATAAATTGCAAAAAAGTAATACCGAGATATACAATTGTTTTACTTCCGAGAACGGTCAAATAATTTCCCGGTATGGTTAACAGGCGAAAAAAACTGCCGTTGTCGCGTTCGTGTATCATATTGCTTGCCAACGGTATAACAATAAAAAACATGGCAAACATCGTCCATGCGGGAACATTGTGCTGGGTTGAATTAGGTTTAATACTCGTTTCTTTTTCGTAGGCAAGAATTTCTTTAAAAACAATCGTTTCAATTGGTTTATCAATCAAATCGGGTGTTGTACCTGTAAGTTCTTCCATTTGTTCCGCAAGAATTTTAAACAGTATTTGTGTTTCGATTTTGGAAGTGTAGGTTTGCAAATTTGAGATAACGGTTTGACGAAAGGTATTTTTTGTAGTAGGGTCAGTAAGAATTATAATTTCCGGTTTTTTAAAATTAGTCTCTTTTTTATTTGAAGGGGCAAAAATATTATTTACAATCGGTTTGACATTTTTACGAATGGTATTGGTGGCATCGGCAGGAATAATGATTGCTATTCGATATTTGCCCGATGCCACTTCTTTTTTTGCCTGCGAAAAAGTGTTTATTGCCGTATCAATTTCAAAAATATCAGATTTCAGTAAACCTTCTTTCAGAGATTTACTCAGAATGTCATTATCGTTATCGATGTACAGAATTTTAATTTTACTGTCACTGATACTTTTTAAGGTACTGTCTTGCACTAAAGTAACAACAATAATCATAGCAATCGGCATTGCAAACAAAATGATTAATCCGGGAATGTCGCGAATTAATACCAAAAATTCTTTTATAACCGATGCTTTGAGTTTATACATTTGTATTATTTCCTGTTAAGTTAAAAAATAATTCTTCCAAATTTGAACAAGCAGCTTCCTTTATTAATTCCGGAGGTTTTCCTTGAATAATAATTTTCCCTTTATCGATAATTGCAATATCGGTACAAAATTTTTCGGCTTCTTCCAGATAATGTGACGTGTAAATAATCGTTGTTCCGCCGGCGTTGATTTTTTTTAATTCCTTCATAATTTCAAGTCGCGAATGCGCGTCAATGCCAACAGCAGGTTCATCAAGCAATAATAATTCGGGTTTATGTAAAATACCGGCAATCAAGTTGATGCGACGTTTCATCCCACCCGAATAGGTTTTAATTTTTTTATCGGCATATTGGCTTAATCCGAAAATTCCCAACCAATGTTCGGTAACTTTTTTCAGTTCGTTTTTAGGCAAACCGTACATTTTACCGAAAAAAAACAGATTTTCTTTTGCCGTAAGAGTAGGATAGAGGGCAATGCTTTGAGGTACCACACCAATGATTTTTTTAATTTCGGAAATTTGAGTTCTGACGGATAATTTGTTGATGTATATTTCACCGGTTGTCGGAGGAAATAATCCGCAAAGCATTGAAAATGTCGTTGTTTTACCTGCACCGTTCGTACCGAGCAGTCCGAAAATTTCGCCTTTATTAATATTTAGAGAAATTCCGTTAACGGCAAATTCCGTTGAATTTTTATAGATTTTTGATATGTTTTCTAATCTTACCAAGCAAAAAGAGTTTATGAAAAATATACGGATTAAATATTTTTTATCAATTTATTCAAATTTAAAAATGTTTTTTCTTCTTCGTTTCTGATTTTCAGCAAAAGTTTTGAAATTTCTCCGTAAGGATTGCTTCCCGAATATCTGTCTTTGAAAATTCGTCCGGCTTCTACGCCGAATTCTCGCCATAAATCACCGACCTCAGTCATTTGTCCCGAAATATCGTTTAGCTGCGGTTTATTCATAATTTGCGAAGCTTCCTGCAAAAATGC
>JAOZQB010000028.1:0-3815 GCA_029932445.1 Bacteroidales bacterium
ACGACAATAGATATTTGTTTTTTGTTTACGATATTCTCGGTGAACTTCATTTATAAAATAATTCTTTTTTGATGCATAAGAACACCCTCCCGGAATCGGAATATCAAGCATAACGTAATCGGCATCTTTTTTTACTTCTAATTCGACAATAAGTTTAACCTTTTTACCGGCTTTTAAAATATTTGTGCTGTCATTTGTATTAAAATACGATTTAACAACAAAATTGTTTTTTCTCGGTTCCGGCATCGGTTCCCAATATGTTTGAAATGATGTTAAATAAATCGGTGTGGTTCCTTTTTTTGAAATAGTGATTGTATCGTATGCTTTCAGCTTCGTTGAAAAAGGAAATTTTGTAACCGTTTTGTTAATATCTCCTGAAAGAATGAGTTTTTGTTTTACGAGTTTATTATTTGATTTTAATAAATCCGGTAACAAGGTTTCAATTATTTTTGATGATTCGTATGTATTTCTCCAATAACCGGTTTTACGTTGCTCGAAGAAATAATTTCTCATTTTTAATAAATCGTTTTTATTGCTGTTGCTGTCGTTTTTCAGAATATTATAAGCAATAATATTTGTTTGAATTTCATTATTTTTTAAATAATATCGTGAAAACGGATTTGTTTCTTCTTTATTTGAATCAGAGAAATAGACATTTCCGAAAAAAGTTGTTCTCCTGTATTTGCTTAACGGTTCAGTATCAAAAGGCAAATCGCAGAATTGTTTTAACTTCGTTAATTTTAGTTCGGTAATAAAACTTTTGGGTTTATCTTTATATGATTTTTCAATTTGTTCGATATAATATTTGTAATTAATTTCGGCATTAAGCATTTTTAAAATTTTTAATGAAGTCATTGCTGTTTCAGCAGTATTTTGACCGGTTTCCAATAAATAATGTAATTTATCAGCAATTTTTTCTTTGTTTGCTTTGAATTTATAACCGTTTTTTTCTGCTGTCAACAAGGTTCCGATTATATGATTTGTAATCCATAATTCTGATTTTGATTTTCCCCACCAGCCCCATAGACCGTCATTATTTTGATTTCTTGATAATTTGCGTATAAGTTTCTTTATTTCAAGTTTATGTCGGTATTTTTGGTCTTTAAATTTGCTTATTTCTTCATCGGCAAGCATGGCTTTTAATTTAGATGCCATTTGTTCGTTACAATTATGCACATAGTGAATTAAATGACCGATTTCATCACCCAAAATATCCAAAGCATCCGTTTTTGCATATAACTTTACGTCTCCGAGTTGTTTGTTAAAATCTAATTTAATTGTCGTATCTTTATTTAAAACAATAAAATTTCCTGAAGTTCTTTCCAAACCGACCGGAAAAACAGGTATTTTTCTTTGTTCACCGTCAAAATAGCTGTTTTTTGCTCTCAAAATATATTTTACTTTTAAACTGTCTTCCGTTTCGGCAATTATTTCAAGCGTATCAATAACAGATGTTTTACATAAAGTATCTCGTTCAAAAACAGTTTTATCGTTAAGCGTAAATTCCGTTTTAATTTTCATTGAATCAGCTAGATAATTCAGTGATTTTCCGATTGCATAAGTTGTATCGCCTTTGATTAAAAATCGAGGAAGTGACAATCGAGCTGACAAAGGTTTGTAGGATTTAACCGTAGCTTTTGTTTTACCGCTTTGTTTTTTATCGTTCATTGCCAAAACATGTGTGTCCCAACTTGTTATATCATCAGGAAAAGTAACTTCAAATTCTGCGGTTCCGTTTTTGTCGGTTTTTAACATCGGTTGCCAGAAAGCATAGTCGGAAAAATTTGTTCTTAATGCACTGACTTTTGAATCATCGTTAAAAAATGAATTGTTAAATTGATTTCCGTTATTCATTTTTACAATTTTGCCGGCTTTGTTTAGTTGAATTCCTTCTTTTGATGTTATTATTAGGGCACCGTTTGCAGCTTTGATCCCGTATAATGCAACAGCCTCTTTTCCTTTCAAAACTTCAATATTTTTAATTAAATCAGGTGAAATTTTATTAATATCTCCGTAGTAAGGAACTCCGTTGAATATTATCAGCGGTTTTTGATTTGCATCAATCGAAGATGCTCCTCTGAGAATTACATTCGGTAATGCACCGGGTGCAAAATTTACACCTGCAACTTTTGCGTTTAATGCATTATTAACATTTGAAACTGAATATCCGATGCTTTTATTCCCTTTAGAAATTCCTAAAGCCGTAACAACAACTTCTTCAAGACATTCACTTGAAGGCATTAGTATGGCATCATTAATATAGTCAGGATTGATTATTTGCTCTTGTGTTTCCATTCCGATATAAGAAAAAAACAAAGTTTTTGCATCGGAGGGAGCAAAAATTGAATAATAACCGTCTGCTAATGTCATTGTACCGTATGTAGTGCCTTTTATGAGTATCGAAACTCCGGGTAAAGATTCTCCGGTTTCATCTAAAACATAACCGGAAATTTCATTGGCATCTCCTCCGGTATATTGATGTTCACTTCTGTATTTATCTAATATTTTTTGTTTTTCATAATCTTGTGAATAAATTGTGTTAACCTTTATAACTGTACTGTCTATCAAGTTATTAACATGAATACTAAAACTGTCTTTGTGAAAATTCTGAGGTGTAAGGCGGAAATAGTTATCACCGTTAGGTTTTATTAAAATTGAATCTTTTTCAAAGTAAGAAGAATCGTTCATTAAGAAAATTAATTTGTAATATCCTTTTTCTAAATTATAATATGTTTTATTATTACCGGGATACACTCTGACAAATTTTTCGTTGTTTAATTTTAGCAGTACGGTGTTTAATATGGCTTTGTTTTGATTTTTTTTTCGATTAACAAAACAAATCATCGTTCCGTTACCTTTGACTGTTACATCCGGATTATCATATCTGTTGTAAGTTTTTCTTTTTACATTTTTAAAATCCAGATATTGTTTTTCGATATCTTCTTTAGTCAGAATAAAATCAGAAGTTTGACTTATCGGATTGTTGTTTTGAAGAAATAAAGGAAATAATTTTTCTGTTTTTATGCTTCGCATTTTTAAAATTTTCGGCATAAAATCATATTGAAAATTAGCTTCGTGATAAAAATCTAAATCAAAACCGTTCAGTAATTTAAAATGTATTTTTTCAAAAGGGTTTACCGGACCGGCCAAATTATAAGAACGAAATAATTCGGGTCTCAGGGGTATAATATTTTTTCCTTGTTCAATATATGAAAAAGAATTATTAAAAGTCTTGTTGTAATTATTAATGCGACCAAAGGAATAGCGATACGGAAAGATTTGTTTTTTTAAATAATCTTGTTCATAATCTGAGAATTTGTTCTTTTCATTCCAAGTATTGATACTTTTATTTTTGAAATCCTTATTTAAGCTGAAAACAGTTTTTTGTTTGTCTTTGAAATACAAACTGTCTATTACGAGCAAAGTATCGGTTAAACGGAGTTTAATTCTGTGGTAACCGCTGTCAATTTTGAAAGAGTAGGGGTTTTGAGTTGTCATCCAACTGAAATAAATCGGATTATTGTCGACATAAATCACATAAATTTTTTGGAAACTACCGTTTTTCAGCATATATGGAGCAAATTGTGTTTTTTTTCGCGGTGTTTCAAATGTCGTAATATATATATTATTTTCCGGGTATATAAAATTATAGTATTCCATAGAATCGAGTCCGGCAATTTTTTTCCATTGCAGATAATTAAGTTTTTGTACGGATTGTTGATTTCTTATATTTTTAAAATTAAAACTGTTTATCAATTCTTTGGTTTTAACTTTTTTCTTTTTCTCAATTACAGGCAGCGAAGGTGATTTATAAT
>JAOZQB010000028.1:3825-19267 GCA_029932445.1 Bacteroidales bacterium
ATTGCTCTTACAATTTTTTTGTCAACGAATATGCCGTAAGATCAGTATTTTTTGCCGGTTTTCCGTTTTCATCGGTAACCGAAATCATAATTTTGTTTTTTTGTCCGGGATAAACAAGTCTTGGTTGTATCAGTTTGACGTTTAGTTTATGAGATTTATTTTTGAAATTAATATTGTAATTTGTATTAACTATTTTTCCGCCCCACAGATATTGTAAACTTAAAAAATATGATTTCCTTCCGGGATGTTTAATTTTATAATTCAAACTGTCTGTGTATCCGCTTAATATTTCTTTGTTATGTTTATACAAAAAGTAATTAAATTTTAATTTTCTCGGATTTTCGATATTTATCAATAAAGAATCTTTGTTTCTGAATGTGTAACATTTTAAAGCTGAATTTTCGTTAAAAAGACTTATTCTTTTGTAAATATCGAAAGATTTAATAGTGATAATTCTATAATCCGATTTTATTTTAAATGAAGCGGGTAACTCAGCTTTTATGCTGTTGTCATTATTTAACTGATTTACAAATTTAATTTCAGCGTTTAAATTATTTCTGATACCGTTAATTTCGAACCAAATTTTAATTGAATCTTCAATAAGTTTATATTTAATCTCTTCTTTTTTATAATAATAAGAAATATTTTTCGATTTCTCGCTTCTTTCATTATCAGAAGTATGCATTATCACTTTGATTTTGTAATCAAAATTTGCAGCAGGAAAAATTGAATCGGGAATAATAATTTCTGTTTTGCCTGAAGGATTAAAACTTCCTTTTTTGCGAAATAGTGTATCCGAAACATAGACATAATCACTAACAAAATTTTTCACATATTCGGGTTTCAGAATAAGATCATATCGCGCATCTTGCAAATTCAGATTATTTTCATCCGTTCCTTTTAAAGATATCGTAATATTATCTCCTTTATATTGAATTTTTTTATCTGTTTCAAGCTTTAATGTATTGCTTTTAAGTTCGTAATCTTCATACTTAAAAGACCCTGAAATTGCTGTCTTATATTTTTCATTCTTTTTATTTAAATTAACTCGGTATGATTTGTCTAATTTTAAATTTAAGGAATCATTTAATATGAATTCAGATGTATATGCTCCTTTATCATAGGGTTTTAAATACCCTATATTTTTTTTCATATTTCCCGAATATTGATAATATGAATGATGATTTGTGAGAACAATACTCAGTTCCTTATTGAGAGCTTTCCCTTTTTTATTAACAATAAACGCTTTAAATTTTACGGTATCACCGGGTTTAAATCTTGGTTTATTAAAAACCAAATAACCTTGATAGCGATTATTATAATCAAATTTATTAACCAAATTATTTATCCGATTCGGAATACGCCAATAAAAATTTCGAAAAAAATAATAAGTTCTTCCGAATGTACCTACGGGACGTAATTTTAATAATGAACGAATGCTGCTTACGGTTAAAGCAAAAGGATATTGTATCGGTCTGTATAAGTAATGTATCGGTGTGTCCCAAATAAGTTTTCTTGAAATTCTTTTAATTGTCGGATTATTATATTGTCTGTTTAAATAATAAAAAGTTTCAAGTCCTTTATATTTTACTGTAAGAATTCCTTTTTTATTTGATTTTTTGTCTTTGTATGCTTTAAGTTTGTTATCAAATTTAATTGTTTTCCCTTTAATCTTAATCACTGCATCGTTTATGATATTTCCCGAATTATCATAAATTTGAAATAATAAATCGGTCGAATTATCTAATATCTTAATATCAAAATCTTGAATTTCCGTCAATGAAAAATATAATTTGTCTTTATCCGTAAATGCTTTTAAATAATGACCGTTTGGTAAATTACCATTATAAATATTTTCATTTCTGAAAGAATCTGTAAGCGTATGAAAGAATGATGAATCTATTTTGTTAATCCCTTTTTTATAAATTTTCTCAGCCTCAGAATTCGAGATTTTAAAAATGTATGTGTAATAACTTTTTTGTCTGCAACTGTCAGGATTTTGTGCAAATAAAAGATTATTATAAGAAAATATCAGAAGAAACAAACTGATTGATAAAAGATTTTTACTATTCATTATATGTTGATTTTAAATATAATACAAAGATATAATTTAAAGTTAATCTTTAAAAATGAAATGTTTTTAATTTCTGAAGGAAACAAAATACACAAAAAATGTTTCTGTATAAAAAATGTTTTTATATTTGCCGTATGGAAGAATCATTAAAAACAATCGTTGAAACAGCTGCCGGATTGTATCAAAAGTTTGGTCTTAAGAGTGTTACAATGGATGATGTGGCTCATGAATGTATGATTTCAAAAAAAACACTTTATAAATATGTTAATGATAAAATTGATTTATTGAAACATGTATTAGATTTTGAATATTCAAAACACGGTTCAAGTTTTTTGAAAATTCTTGATAAAGGAATGAATGCCGTTGAAGAGGTTTTTGAGATTCATAAGAATTTGATTAAAATGTTGAAAACACATAATCCGGCTGTTGAACATGATTTATTGAAATATTATCCGCTAATTCATCGTGAACTCGTTGAAAAAAAATCAGAGCAAGTTTTTAAAATGATGGTACAAAATATGGAAAAAGGAATAAACGAAGGACTTTATTATGATGATATTGATGTTGAATTAATTGCAAAACAGCGCGTTATTTTTCAAGTTCAAAAAATTGAAAATTCAGTTGTTTCTTATAAAGAATTTATTAAACCGTCTGCCGTTAAACAAATGTTTATTTACCATCTTCGGGCAATATGCAGTCCGGAAGGTATAAAATTATTAAATGAAAAAAGGAATGAATTAGAACAGAATTAAAAACTGATATTAAAAATTTAAAAATGATTTCTAAAAAAATACAATTAAAATGAAACTTAAAAAAAATCTTGTCTTATTAACAATTCTTATGATCCCGTTTTTGAGTATTGAAGCGCAAAACGACTTACGGGATACAATACCTGCATATTCTTTAACCGAAATTAAAAATTACGCTGTTGAACACAGCTATGAAGTAAAAAATGCAGAATTAGATATTAAAAAAGCCAAAGCACAAAAATGGGAAACAACAGCTATCGGATTGCCGCAAATTTCAGGTTCGGCAGAGTATCAAAATTTTCCTGATATTCCCACTCAATTAATGCCCAATTTTATTGCTCCGGCTGTTTATGACGTAAATACAAATTCTTTCGGATTAACTCCTTTGGCTCCGTTGAATTTGGGAGATAAAATACCCGTTCAATTTGGGAGCAAACACAATGTTGATTGGAATTTGTCAGCTACTCAGCTGATTTTCAGCGGTGAATATATTGTAGGTTTAAAGGCATCAAGAATTTATTTGAGTTTATCCGAACAATCTAAAGAAAAAAGTATTCTGACGGTAAAAGAAAATATAGAAAAAACGTATTATTTAATTTTAGTTACTGAAGAAAGTATTAAAGTTTTGGATTCTGTTTATACGAATATTAAAAAATTATATAATGAAACACAAGCTTATTATAAATCAGGATTTTCTGAAGAAACCGATGTCGAACAATTGAAATTAAACCTTCAAAATACGGAAAATTCATTGATTTCTTTTCAGAAACAAAGAGAAGTACTTTATAAATTGCTGAAATTTCAAGCAGGCCTTAATTTTGATAAGAAAATTTCAATATCAGGCACATTGAAGGATGCCGTTAATGAGATTGAAGAAAGTACGATATTAACGGAAGATTTTAATGTAAATCAAAATATAGATTATAAATTAATGCAAATACAAGAAAATCTTTCTGATTTAAGCTTTCAAAGAGAAAAAACGAACTATTTACCGAGTATTGCAGCATTTTATTCTTACAGCAAAAAAGCCATGGAAGATTCTATATCAAATATTGCCGATGCAAGTTGGTATCCGACTTCACTATGGGGAATTCAAATAAATGTTCCGATTTTCAGCAGCGGTCAAAGATATGCTAAAATGAAACGTGCTCAATTTGATTTGGAAGAAAAACACAATTTAAAACAACAAACTGAACAAGCTTTATTATTGGACAATGCTCAAACGCGTTCAGATTACCAAATTGCATTAAATACCGTTAGAAATAACTCTGAAAGCCGATACCTTGCAGAAAAAATTTATAATAACACATTGATAAAATATAAAGCGGGAACTGCTTCGAGTATTACTTTGACACAAACTCAAACGCAATATTTTCAAGCGTTGTCGGCTTATTATCAATCGCTTAATGATTTGATTGATAGGCATATAAAACTTAAAAAAATAATGAATCTTTTATAAATATAAATACAAATAATAAATATTAAAAATATAAATAAATGAAAAAGTTAAGCATCTTCATAATTATTGCCTTGTTTCTCGGATCATGTGCAAAGGAGGAAACACCTGAAAAAATACAAAGCAAAATATTTGATTACAAGGAAAAAATTTCCGAATTACAAAAACAACTTGATACTTTAAACAACAATAAAATTTCAGAAGATTTTATAAAGGTTAAAGTTGAAGAACTGAAAAAAGAAGAACTTAAACATTATATAAATGTAACAGCATACGTTGAAGCAAAGGAACAAGCTTATGTTTCTCCCGAAATGAACGGGCAAATTAAACATATTTATGTTAAAGAAGGTCAGTATGTTAAAAAAGGTCAAACATTAGTTACCTTAAATGCTAATGTGCTAAGAAGCAGCATTAATGAAGTAAAAACCGGATTGGATTTAGCAAAAATCTTGTATAAAAAACAAAAAGATTTATGGGATCAAAAAATCGGTAAAGAATTGGATTATTTAAAGGCCAAAAATCAAAAAGAAAGTTTAGAAGGTAAATTAAAAACCTTAAATGCACAATTAGACATGACCGTTATTAAAGCTCCGATTTCAGGAATAATTGATGAAATTTATCTGAAAGAAGGTGAACCGGCAGCTCCCGGCAGACAAGTGATTAATTTGGTAAATCTTCATAAACTGGAAGCTGATGCTGATGTTTCCGAAAAATATTTGCCCTATATACATGCCGGAGATTCTGTATTTTTAAGTTTTCCTGCTTATCCGAGTTTAACAATTAAAACAAAAGTTACACGAACAGGTAATGTGATTAATTCGGTTAATCGAACATTTAAAGTGCAAGTTGATTTTAACAATACGGAGAATAAAATTAAACCGAATATGATTTCAGAATTTAGTATGGCTGATTATATAGGAGAAGATATTTGTGTGCCTTCAATAATTGTGAAGAAAGATACAAAAGGAGATTATGTATTTATTGCCGAAAAAAAGAATGATTATTTTATTGCAAAAAAAATGTATGTTGAAACATCATTTTTAATTGATGATAAAATTATTATAAAGAATGGTTTAAAATCCGGTGATAAAGTAATTATCGAAGGATATAATTTAGTCGGTAATAATCAAAAAGTTACAATTAAATAATTTTTTTACTTCAGTTGATACAACATGTCAAAAAAGAAAATACAAAGAGAATTTAAGCTTACAACATGGGCTTTAAATAATATAAACACCGTTTATTTAGCTTTAGTCATATTGATTTTTGCCGGTTTTTTTGCCTATCAAACAATGCCTAAAGAAATGTTTCCGGATGTTGTTTTACCGAAAATAATTGTAAAAACAATTTATCCGGGAAATCCGCCTGCCGATATGGAAAATTTGGTTACTAAACCGCTTGAAAAAGAAATTCATACAATTAAAAATATAAAAAAACTCAGTTCAACGTCTTCTCAAGATAATTCGGATATTATTGTTGATTTTAATTCAGGTGTTGATTTAAAAGCGGCTCTGCAGGATGTAAAAGATGCCGTTGACCGTGCAAAAGGAGATTTACCGGATGATTTACCCGTTGATCCGATGGTTATGGATATTGATATGTCTGAATTTCCGATTATTAACGTCAATTTATCAGGTGATTTTTCTTCGGAAGAATTAAAAAACTATGCCGAAAAATTACAAGATGAAATTGAGGAAATTTCTGAAATTTCTAAGGTGAATATTAAAGGTGTTGAAGATAAATTAATTCGTTTGAATATCGATAAAGAGAAAATGGATGCATTTCAACTCAGCTTTAATGATATTGAAAATGCCGTCAAATTTGAAAATATGTCCGTTTCCGGAGGCGATATCATTCTTAACGGAACCAGAAGGTCCGTAAGAGCTGTCGGAGAATTTACAAACATTCAAGAAATTGAAAATATTATTATTAAAAGTGAAAACGGGAAAGCCGTATATTTAAAAGATATTTTGGAAAACGGGAAAGTAATTAACGGATTTAAAGATGTTCAAAGTATTGCTCGTTTAAACGGACAGTCGGTTGTATCCTTACAAATTGTGAAAAAGAGCGGAGAAAATTTATTGAATGCTACGGATCAAATCATGCATATCTTAGCTCAAGCAAAAAAGACTGAACTACCTGAGAATCTGGATATTCAAATAACAAATGACCAATCGAATATGGTCAGAAAAATGATAAAGAATTTGGAAAACAGCATCATTATGGGGATGATTTTTGTGATGTCTATTTTGTTTTTCTTTTTGGGAACTCGTAATGCGATATATGTCGGGTTAGCAATCCCTACTTCAATGCTCATTTCCTTTGTGGTACTTAATTCAATGGGAATAACCATTAATATGATGATTCTTTTCGGTTTAATTCTTTCTCTCGGGATGTTGGTTGATAATGCCATTGTTGTAGTTGAAAATATTTTCAGATTTGTGTCCGAAGGATATTCCATGTATAAAGCTGCAAAATTGGCCGTCGGCGAAATTGCTTGGGCAATTATTGCTTCAACAGCAACCACTTTAGTAGCTTTTATTCCCTTGATTTTTTGGCCGGGAATGATTGGTAATTTTATGAAATTTTTACCGATTACTTTAGTTGTTGTAATGACAGCATCTTTATTTGTTGCATTGGTAATTATTCCGGTTGTTACCGCAAGTTTCTCTAAAAAGAAAGAAAGTAAACCGCCGAAAAAACGAACTGTTTGGATTGTCGGAATTGCTGTTATTCTTGCAATTCTATTGTATTTTACAGGTTTTAACGGTGTTGCAAGTTTCTTGCTGATTATTGCTTTAATTACGTTTTTAAATTATATTATTTTTTATGATTTATCGGTTTGGTTTCAAAAAGTATTGTTATCAAGACTTGAAAAAAATTATGCACGTTTTTTAAGTTTTGCATTATCGGATAAAAAACCGGGATTATTTTTATTGGGGACATTTTTAGTCTTAGTTTTAACTATGATATTTCTTCAAATAAGGGAACCTAATGTGAGCTTATTTCCTGTCAATGATCCGAAATATTTAGTTATTAAAACAGAATTACCTTTGGGCTATGATATTACAAAAACAGACTCTATTACGTATTTGATAGAAAAAGATGTTGAAGAAGTTATTAATGAAACCGGATATTCCGATATTGTCGAATCCGTATTATCGACAATTGGCAAAGGTGCAGTAGGAGAAAGGGAAACTGTTTTTGGGACTACACCGAATAAATCAATAACAACGGTTAATTTTATTGACTACGAACTCAGACGAGGAAAAAATACCAAATTATTGCAAAAAAAATTAGCAGATAAATTAATCGGCAGTTTTCCCGGTGTCTTAATTTCAATCGATAAAAATCAAATGGGTCCCCCAACCGGAAAAGCTGTTAATATTGAAGTTTCCGGTGATGATTTTAAGAAAATAATAGATATCAGCGATAGTATTATTAATGTAATTCATCAATCAGGTATTAAAGGTATAGAAGGTTTAAAAGCTGATTTAGATGCGGGAAAACCCGAACTGTTATTAAATATTAATCGAGAAGAAGCTCGGAGATACGGTTTATCTACCGGACAAATTGCCGGAACAATTCGAACAGCATTATTCGGGAAAGAAGTTTCGGACTTTAAAACAGGTGAAGATAAATATCCGATTCAAATTCAACTTTCAGAAAAATATCGGAATAATATTAATGTTTTAATGAATCAAATAATCACTTTCAGAAATAAAAAAGGAAAATTTGTTCATATACCGATATCTTCGGTTGCCGATTATTCGTTCTCAACTTCGTACGGTTCTATTAAACGTATTGATACAAAGAGAGTTGTAACCGTATCTTCTAATGTCCTGGAAGGTTATAATTCGAATTCGATAAATAATCAGATAAAAACAGTATTAAAATCCTTGAATTTGCCCGAAGGTTATGAAATTAATTTAACAGGTGAACAGCAAGATCAAAAAGAAGCGATGGATTTTTTAACACGAGCGATGCTTATTGCATTGTCTTTAATCTTAATCATAATGGTTACGCAATTTAATTCCGTAATTAAACCGTTTATTATTATGACAAGTGTTTTATTCAGTATCATCGGTGTTTTCGGAGGAATTGCAACATTTAAAATGGATTTTATTGTGATAATGACCGGTATAGGGATTATTTCGCTGGCAGGTGTTGTTGTTAATAATGCCATTGTATTAATTGACTATATCGATTATTTGAAAAAACTGAAAAAAGAAGAACTCGGGTTGAAGGAAAAAAATAATTTACCTCACAGTCAAATTATAGAAATATTGAAAAAAGCCGGACAAACACGGTTGCGCCCGGTATTGTTAACAGCAATTACTACGATATTGGGATTATTACCGATGGCAACCGGATTTAATATTGATTTCGGGAGTTTGTTGACCCATTTTGAACCGAATATTTATTTTGGCGGAGATAATGCCATTTTCTGGGGACCGATGGCTTGGACGGTAATTTTCGGATTAACATTTGCAACTTTTTTAACCTTGATAATGGTTCCTGTAATGTACTTAATCGGAAACAGAGTTAAGCTCAGGTTTATTGATAAGGAAATGTATTTAAAATAAACTGCATTATTAAAACTTTAAAAACGACAATTTAAAAATTGTCGTTTTTTTTGTTTAGTCGACTTTTATTTTAAAATCAAATACTATTTTATTAGCATTTCGTATTACACGGCATTATTTTTTTAAGTATATTTACATAAAAAAATATTATGTCTATTACAATCAGCAGAAAAGATTTGACATTCAAGCCGGATACTTCAAGAGTTATTGCTCGATATATGTATACGAATGATGAACGCAGTAAACGAATGATTAAATGTGTACTGAAAATGCCTGAAGAAGAAATTAAAAATTCATTAAATCAGGTATTAAGACGATATTCTAAAAGACACAGAAATATTTCACAAATTTTTGAAATACATTTTAATAAATTAGCTGATTTATTTAAGGAAATGAATATTGATACAGAAGGGCTTAATATTAATCAAAAAGTATTAATAGGATCTTATTTTACAATGGAATATTCCATAGAATCTGCTGCATTATTTAACCCTTCAATGATTGAACATCCGGACCAAACAGAAATGGGACCCGGAGAAAAACGTGTCATTATCAGTTTCAGAGGTACGGGTGAAGGTCATATTTCATCGGTTGTTTTCAGATGCGGAGTATTGGATAAAGAAAATAAATTGATTTTGGAATCCGTAGGGAATATGCTGGCTGAAGCCGATCGGATTAAGCGATTTATTTATGATAAAAATAAGTTTGTAAATAAATTGGATGATATATCCTATTTTGCCAATAAAGTTTCACCGAATTTTGTATTGGAAAAATTAGGAGATAATTTTACATACGGTGAATTACAGAGAAGTATTAAAGAAACAATAAAGACACATAAAATTTCCAGAAAAAAAAATATTCTCTTAAATAAAATGATGTGGCTGGCATCTTCACATTATGAACTTCAGTTTTCATTGGATTCTGCTATATCCGAAAGGGTTATATTTCCGATTGCCGAAAGTGAAAAAAAAGGAATTGAGGATGCTCGTTTCGTGAAATTTACGGATGATGACGGAGAGATTACTTATTATGCAACTTATACCGCTTATGACGGAAATGCAATAATGCCTAAATTGATTGAAACAAAAGATTTCTATCATTTTAAAGTGTTGCCTTTGCACGGAGAAATTGCTCAAAATAAAGGAATGGCATTGTTTCCCCGGAAAATTAACGGAAAATATGCCATGTTATGCAGAATTGACGGCGTTAATAATTATATTTCATATTCGTATGATATTACAATTTGGCGAGAAGCAACACTGATTCAAAAACCAAAATTTGTCTGGGAGACTATTCAAATAGGGAACTGCGGTTCTCCTATCGAAACAAAAGACGGGTGGTTAACAATAATGCATTCGGTAGGACCCGTTAGAGAATATGTGTTAACGGCATCTTTATTTGATTTAAAAAACCCGGAAATTGAAATCGGCAGATTAAAAACACCTTTGATAATTCCGAATGATGAAGAGCGGGAAGGCTATGTTCCGAATGTCGTTTATTCTTGCGGTTCAATTATTCACAACGGTGATGTTGTTATTCCGTATGCCATGTCTGATTGGGCATCAACTTATGCAACCGTAAATTTGGAAGAATTGTTAACAGAGTTAAAGAATTCAAATTAGAAACTTGATGTTATTTATTCAATCTTGATGGTACTCCGAAAAGTCATCCGATGAATATTAGCACTTTGTAGAATCATTCATCGGATGACTTTTCACAGCGGACTCAACTTAAAATTTTTTTATACACTTCAAGATAAGCATCAACCATTTTTTCTTTTGAAAACTTTGATAATGCCCAAGTTCTGCAATCTTTTCTGCTTATCGAAGAAATCATATTTACTTTTTCAACAGCTTCATCAATAGTTTGAACAATAAATCCTGTTTTTTTATTTTTTATTAATTCAGGCATAGATCCTCTGTTAAAGGCAATTACGGGTGTTCCGCAAAGCATGGATTCGGCAACACTTAATCCGAAAGGTTCCTCAAAACTTATCGGGTGTAACAATGCAAGTGCTTCTCCCAGTAATTTATTTCTTTGCAAAGGACCTGAATTTCCTGTGTAGATAATATCTTTATCATTAATGTAAGGTTTAATTTTCAAATCGAAATATTTCCGATCTTGAATTAAGCCGGAAATGATTAATTTTTTACCGGATTGTTTTGCAATTTTAATTGATTCTAAGGTTCCTTTTTCGGGATGAATTCTACCGAAAAATAAAAGATAATCTTTTGGACTTGAATTAAACGTAAAATTTTCTGTATCAATTCCGTTATAAACTGTTGCAATATAATCCAACTCAGGACTTCTGTCAGAATTGCTGATAGATACATAAAAGCTTGTATCATTATATTTTTTATAAACCGGAAGAATTTTTTGTGAAGAAAATCCGTGAATCGTTGTTACTACAGGAGTTTTTATCAAACCGGAATAAGTAAGCGGAAGAAAATCAAAATGATTATGAATGATGTCAAATTTGCTTGCCTGTTCCATTAAATTGCTGATATGCAAACACTCCCAAACTTTTGCATTCATATTCGGTTCTTCTGCATAAGGTTTCTTGCAAACATAGTTTAATTTCCCTTTTGTTGAAGAATCACCGGTAGCAAATAAGGTAACATCAATACCTTTATCAATTAAACCTTCGGCAATATTTGATGCAACTTGCTCCCAAGGTCCGTATTTTTTTGGCGGTGTACTCCAAGCAATCGGAGATAAAATTGCAACTTTCATTATTTTAAATTATGGTTAAAATCTTGCATCTTCATTGCAGCTGCTTTAGCTTACTTAAATACTATTTCGTTTTTGAATTTAGAACAAAGATTAACGAATTAAGAATTATGAAGTTTATCAGAAATAAGAAATATATATTGTTCAAAATATGATACCTTTTGTTTTTTTAATTCAAAAATCATCTGTGGTTAATCGAAGTTCTCAAATTAATTCATAAATTTTTGTTTTAAAATGAAATTCATTCGTTTGTTATCAAACTTCCGGATTTTCAAACCATAGCGGTTTAGTTAATTTTGATTAAAAAAATTATAAAGGTTTCCGGGGATTATTCAAACAAAAATCTACCAAATTTTCAATATTTGAAGTTCCGATACACATCACTTTGTCAGCTCCGCCCCAATAAATTTTTATACTTCCGTCATCTTCCGGAACAGCAGCACAACAAAAAACAACATTGTGTACATAACCTGTTATTTCATAAACTTCTTCGGGTTGCAAAATCCAATCATCACCGACTGCAATAATTTTAGAAGGATTATTCAGATCATGTAATGCAACTCCTAATCTGTAAACACTGCCGTCCATGGTAGGGAAAACGCCGTGATAAATGCTTAACCAACCTCGAGATGTTTTTATCGGAGGCGCTCCGGGACCTATTTTCATTTCATCCCAATGATATTTTACAGGTTTCATTATTAATTTTGATTCTCCCCAATATTTTAAATCAGGAGAATAGGATATCCAAACAGACCAAGGTGATATTTCGGAATGGGGTCGATCCAGTCTTGCATACAGACCGTTAAACTTTCCGGGAAAGATAACGACATTGCGATAATCAGCTTCCGTTATTAATGAAAATCGTTCAACTGTTTGAAAATCTTTTGTTTTTGCCAAACCTATACGTACACCGTGTCTTGAATATGCACTGTAAGTGATGAGGTATTCACCTTCCATATATATGATTCTGGGATCTTCCACACCGTATTCTTCGTATTCGGCAAACTCACCTTCTTTTGCAGGAACCATAAAAGGTTTTTCGTGTACTTTAAAATTAAATCCGTCATCACTTTCTGCCAAGCCAATGATGCTTCTGCCGTTTAATTTATGCGACCTGAACAACATCATATATTTTCCGGAATGTTTTATCACACCTGCATTATGAACGGTTGCAACCGGATACGGAACATCATCTTTGGTTAAAATCGGGTTATTTTTATAACGTTGAATTATCATATTTTAGAATTTAATGAAAATCTTGAAATGCTTGCAGAACGGTTAAATATGAAATAAGATAGGATATGGTACTTTCAGCTCCTTGATTCCGATTAATCCCAAATTCTTCGATTCCGTCACAGCAGCCGTTTGTTTCAAAATCATAAAGATTCATTCTCAAATCATTTTCACCTAAAAACCACATAAATGACGTATTGAGTTTATCCGAATATTCCTTATTCTTTGTTAAAATTAATGCTTGATGAAACATTAACACCATTGCTGCCGCATCAACGGGTTGCTGAGCAAATATTGAACGTTCCTCGCCTTTTTTATACCAATTTTTATTTCCGATAATCGATAAATAACCTTTTTTCATTGTTATTTCAGTTAAAAAATCAAGACTTTCAAAAGCTGTTTTTTTAATTTTTTTGTCTTTCAAAATTTTATAGGCATGTAATAAACTTAAGGGCAATACAGCATTGTCATACGATAACATTGATTCAAACCAATTCCAATTTTTCGTACTGTTTTTTTTATATTCTGCTGTCAATTTATTTGAAAGGTTTTTTAACATATAAATGACTCTTTCATCAGAAGGAGTTCCGGATAAATAATGACTGATTCCTATTATTGTATAGGCGATACTTCGAACGGATTTCAAGTTTTCAAAATTAGGAAAAGCATTAAAAAAAATATCCTTTCCGCTTTGATAAGATGAATCGTTCGGCGGATTATTTAATAAATATCCTAAAGCCCAAACAGTTCTTCCGAATGAATCTTCAGAACCTTTTTCATCCAAATAATCTCTCTTAAAATTCATGAAATTTCTGAATGTTCCGTCCGAATTTTGCATGTAATGAATATAACTCAGATAAATCGGACATAAATCAAGTGCTGTTTCGTCTTTTTTTTGTTTGTATGCCATTAAAGTTAATAACAATGCTCTGGCATTATCATCAAGACAAAAACCGTCTTTCCAATTCGGTATTCCGTATTTTGCATGTTGAATAATACCGGTATCATTTGTTAAAAGTTTAATATGTCGTAATGAAAAAGGCGGTAATAGAAGCGGATCAAGAACAAATTTCTTATTTTTGATATTTTCGGTTCGTTGATTAATGATGTTTTCCGTTAATTCAATATATCTTTTCCCGATATTAGGCCATGTAATTTTTCTGCCGTATTCAAAAGCATTTTTCCTTATTTTATTTATCTCTTTGGGATTATCGAGCAGATTAATAATAATTGAACTTAATTCATTATAATCATTAAAATTGAACAATTTTCCTCGGTTATCAGCCAATAATTCTTGAGCATGCCAATAGGGAGTTGAAATTACGGCAGAGCCGACACCGACAGCATAAGACAATGTTCCGCTGGAAATTTGTGCTTCATTCAGGTACGGTGTAATATAGATATCTGATGCATATAAATATTTGAACAATTCTTCTTGGTTGATATATTTATTTAAAAACAGCACATAATCTTCTAAATTTAACTTTTTAACAAGATTCATAAGATATAAACGATATTCTTCACCTTCATATCGAAGAATATTCGGATGTGTTTTCCCCAAAATGATATAAATTATATTCGAATGCTTTTCAATAATTTTCGGTAATGCTTTAATAACCGTTTCAACACCTTTATTTCTTCCTATAAATCCGAAAGTTAAAATGAGATGTTTTCCGTCCAGTTTAAACTCTTTTTTGGACTGTTCTTTGTTAAATTTGATATCCGGAACTCCGTGTTCAATATAAGCAATCTTTTTTTTCGGTACATTATAAATATGAACAAGAAAATCAATTGCTTTCTTACTCATAATTACAATTTTATCAGCCATTTTGCAGATTTCCCGTAAAACTGCTTTCTCATTAGTTGAGGGTTTTTCCAAGATGGTGTGAAGCGTTACAATTAAAGGTATTTCTAAACGATGAAGAAGCGGGAGAATGTAGATGCCGTTTTGACCTCCGAATATCCCGAATTCATGTTCAAGAATACAGGCATCAACACCGCTTATGTTAATAAACTTTGCAGCTTCTAAATAATCTCTTTGATATTCCTGTCTTATTAAAAGTTTTACTTCTTTCGGATAATTTGTACATTCTTCATGGTCACTCATAGCAATAACAACTCCTTCATCTGAAGTATGTGTCATTGATAATCTCAGATTTTTTGTGAATGTTCCGATACCGCATTCACGAGGAGGATATGTTCCGATAAATGCATATTTCATTTTACTGCCTTTTGTATAGAATAGCTTTCAATTTCAGAAAACAATTAAATATACAACATTTTTGTGAATAAAAGAACTAAAAAAATGAGATTTTTTGAAATTACTATTGTTATTCAAGTTTTTTCCGGTTTGATTTTAACAGATACAAAAAAACAGCTTAATTATATAAGCTGTTTTTAAAGAATTAATGAGTTTGGTCTAAAAAAAGCCCTGACAGGGTTATTTCTGTATATTTCGATATTTTAAAAATAGCAGAATATATTCAGATAATTAGAAAACCCTGTCAGGACTTTCTTGCGAAAATATACCTTTTTTAATCGAATTCATTAATTAATTAAAGCTTGTCTATAAAGTATGGCTTTTATAAATTCAGAGATATTTTTATGTAATTTT
>JAOZQB010000193.1 GCA_029932445.1 Bacteroidales bacterium
GATATTCATAACAACCGATATCGGGTGCAGGATCATTAATTCTGCTTATATTGTTCAAATCGTTGTTTAAATAAGTCGGAAATAAATTCGGAATTGACAAATTCCCGGAATTGATTGCAGGAGAATTATTTTCCAGCATAAAATTATATTCGTAATAATCTTTAAAATGGGGGTCCGTATTAAGAATAATATTTTTATAATGGGTGATATCGTTTGTATTAATATTACTTTCAGGATCGATTTTTAACAAACAATTCTCAAATTTATAATTAAATAAAACACCTTGATCGGAAAATCCGTCAGCACTGCATTCAGTTTCTTTATTACCTGAGATTATACAATTTCCGAAATAAGCATTTTCTAAATCATAGAGATATACGGTTCCGTTATATTGAAAATAATTATTGATATAAACAGCCGAAGTATTTCTGATACCTTTCCAATGATTATCTATGGTACAATGATAAAAGTTGTAATCACCCCCGCGTATAACAGCAATATTGTAGTATCCGCAATCACTTATCAAACAATTTGTTGCAAATATCTTACTGACTTGTGCAAATATTCCGGCATACGAATGATGTTCAATAATTGAATTATGAATACTGAGTTGAGGATTTCCGTTTTGAACCGAATCTACTTGTATCCCGATATCTGCATTTTTAATAAGGGCATAATTAATTTCATTATCTTTACTTAATTTTGTTAACCAAATTCCGCCCCATTGCCCGGCTACATCGTAATAATTATCCGTTGTATCATTATCAAAAATATCATCAAAAACGGAAGAATGACCGTTTAATCTGTCTGCTTCAAAAATAACCGGATTTTCATAGGTTCCGTTTACGGTTAAAGTTCCTAAAATCATGATTCGTGAGTTTCTGTGAGAATAGATATGTGTTCCGGCTTCAACGGTTAATTGTTGATTTTCATCTAATGCAACAGAATTATATATAAGATACGGTTTATCATTTGTCCACGTTTGTGTTTGAATAACGGAATCATTAAAGAAATGAACATCTTGACCAAAGGCAACAAGATTTACAAATTGTTCATTATTTCCGGTATTAAAAATAATTTTATCTGTTTCCAAAATATCATCATTATCGGTATTTATTGTTACGTCTGCAAAAATATAGATACTGTCTTTGGCATCGATTTCAATGTTTTTTGAAGAATTTCCGGCAGTTCCGTTAATATTTAATCGGAATTTAGAAGCTGATTCTTTTTCTAATTTAATTTCAGAGATAATAACCGGTAAATTATAAGGATTTTTCACTTTAAAATAGCGTGTTGCAGAACCTATTCCGCTGAATATCGTATCAAAAACTATAGTATCTTCAGAGAATTCCAGACTTATATTTCCGTCTTTGTAATAATTTGATTTATTACAATTTAATAAAATCGAAAAACTTAAAATTAAGAATATTAATATTTTTAAAAATAATTTCATACAGAAAGAACGAATCGAAATGTTATTTATTATAATAAATTTTTCTGCCCGGATTTGAAGAAAACTTTCTAAAAAAATACCTCTGAATTTCAGAGGTATTTTTTTAGAAAAAGTAATTCTTATTAATTTATTTTTATAAGTTTTTTAAAGTAAATTGTTTCTTTTTTATTATTCTGAATCTTTAAAAAGTATATGCCGGATTTTAAATCAGTTAAATTAATTTTTAATTTATTTAATTTATTATTTACTGACTTATATATTTCTTTACCCTCTATTGAAGTAATTGAAAGATTTGATTCATTATCTGCTCCTGTTATATATAAGAAATTATTAACCGGATTCGGATACACATTTATATTTTTTCTGATATCCTGAATGTTAATATTTTCTCCTTCGGTTTTAAAAGTTCCGCTTGATACTATAACCGGGTTGTCGGAATAATCAGATATATCAGAAGAAAAACTTACATAATATGTTAATCCGGATTTTAAAGAATCAACAGGAAAAAGTTTAATGATATTTTTTTCGGAATTAATAGTAGCAGTAAAAGCAACATTTTGTCCGGAATTATCAACTTCTTTAAAAATAAAATAATTTGAAACATTTTGATAATCTAATTCATTACCGTTTATTAATCTGACAGGCTCGTTAAATGTCACTGTCACAAATGTATCTCTGGCAATATTATCAGATGTGGGTATAATTTCGGCAAAAGGACTGTTATTATCTGCAATTTGTCCGAAGAGATTAATTTGTCTTGCAATTCTTTGATTTTCTGTATCAGAACAAATTGTTATTAAATCTTGTAAGTATCCGGTTTGAGCTGTTGTCGGATCAAATCCGACTGTTAATTGAGCTGTTTCAAGAGGATTAATTTTTAAAGGTAAAGGACTTGTAATTGAAAAATAAGCCGTATGATTTGTAAAGTTGTTAATATATAATGTGTCAGTTGTATTATTTGTTATATCAACAATTTGTTCATCTGTTCCGGAGCCGCTCCACATGCCGAAATCAAGAGTATCCGTATTGGTTTTAAAAACAGATGTTTGCCATTTATATTTTAATACTTTAGGACAGAACATTTGTGTAGAATAGTCCCATTCTAAAGCAATTGAACCGTCAGGATTAAATTCAGTTAAAGAAGGATTTAATTTAGTCCACATTGCTAATGTATTTCCGTTTTCAAGTCTTTGTGTTGTACCGCCGTGATCAGCATAAAGTACCGGGTTTTCATAAAATCGATTAACTAAAGTTGCAGTTTTGTTTACTTCATCTAATTCATATTCAACCACGCTTGAAATTGTATCTTCATGAGTATTTCCATTATCAAACAGAAGAATATTTCCGTTTTTCAGTTTTTTAATACTGTGTTGATGAGAAAATCTTAAATCATCATTTATAAAAGTGAATTCATTATTTTTCCCGTTTAATCTCCATATAATATCTCCGGTTCTTCTGTCAATTTTAGTAATTTCATTCATATGTCTGCATGAAATCAAAAAACTTGTATCGGAATCAAAAGCAACAGCATTTCCGTGAACATAATCAATTGTTTCAGCCGTAAAATCAACCAGAGGTGAATCTGCATCCGTTATTTCAAAATAATCGGCACTGTTCCAAGTTAAAATTAAATTATGATTTTCATCAAACTCCTGAACAATAAAATCTTTAACCTCAGCTGCCGGATTACCTCCTTCAACTATTACACTCATATCAACGGTACGATAATCTCTTGCAATAAATATAGTATGCCTGTTCTTATCTATGTCCCAATCATGCGGATCTAAAGTGTATCCGTCAGTTGATAATACGGTATCAACATTCAGTAAAGTATCCAGAATGTTTAAAGCTCTCGGAATACCTGCCATAAATGCAACAGAGTCTTTACCGTGTAATTGAATTCCTCCTAATTTTGTACTAATTTTTCTGAAAAAAACAGGTGTTCCGTAGTTATCAAAAATACCTATAAATAAAGACGATAAAGGGGGGACAACTTCTTTTGATGACATAAAAATATAACCCGGAGAAGGTGAATTTAATTTTAATACCGTAATATCCGGAAAATATTGTTCAATATCCGTTTTTTGTGCATCAAGAACTGTTGAGCTTACAAATATTAATAAGAATAAAAGTGTTATTTTTTTAGTTTTTTTCATTTCTTTTATTTTTTAAATTTTTTATCCTTGCAAATGTATAATTTAAATTTATTTTGTTAAGATTTTTTTAAAGTATTATATTAAAAAATAAAAAAAATTATTTTTTTTAAAGAAATTTAATAATTTTGCATTCCCATTCGGGGTGTGGCGCAGTCTGGTTAGCGCGCAGCGTTCGGGACGCAGAGGCCGTGAGTTCGAATCTCACCATCCCGACAGATTGATTTATAGAGACTTATCTTCTTGAAGATAAGTCTTTTTTATTTTTTGTTAACTGAATAATTGTAAATATTTAACATATAGTCTTCTCAACTCTTTCAATTACTATCAAATTTATTCTTTCAATATTTCTTAAAAGTATATGTTTAAGAAATGTTTTAAAAATTGATTATATTTAATTAAATTTGTCTGCAATTAATTAACAATATTAATCAAATAAAACAAATAAAAATGGATCCAAAAGTAAAAGCATTTATGGATGACGTTATCGCCAAAAATCCGGGCGAAAAAGAATTTCATCAAGCCGTAATGGAGGTTGTAGAATCAATCTTTCCTTTTATTATAGAAAATCCAAAATATATTAAAGAAAAAATATTAGAAAGAATGACTGAGCCGGAACGTGTTATTATGTTCCGTGTTCCTTGGACGGATGATAACGGAGAAGTACAAATTAATAAAGGTTACAGAGTGGAGATGAACAGTGCTATAGGACCTTACAAAGGAGGTTTACGTTTCCATCCAAGTGTTTCAATTAGTATTCTGAAATTTTTAGCATTTGAGCAAGTACTCAAAAACAGTTTAACATCACTTCCCATGGGAGGCGGTAAAGGAGGATCTGATTTTGATCCTAAAGGAAAATCAGATAAGGAAGTGATGCATTTCTGCCAAAGTTTTATGACTGAACTTCAACGTCATATCGGACCTAATACGGATGTACCTGCAGGAGATATCGGAGTAGGCGGACGAGAAATCGGTTTTTTATTCGGACAATACAAACGTTTGCGTAATGAATTTACCGGTGTTCTTACGGGTAAAGGTATTCAATGGGGAGGTTCTTTGATTAGACCTGAAGCAACCGGTTTTGGGGTAATTTATTTTACAAATGAAATGTTACATTTGAAAAATGATTCAATAAAAGGGAAGACTATTGCTATTTCCGGTTTTGGAAATGTTGCTTGGGGAGCTATATCAAAAGCAACGGAATTAGGTGCAAAAGTTGTTACAATTTCAGGTCCTGACGGATATGTGTATGATCCTGATGGAATAAGTGGTGAAAAAATTGACTATTTATTATATTTAAGAGCAACAAATAATGATATTGTAGAACCATATGCTAAAAAATTCGGAGTTAATTTTTTTGAAGGTAAGAAACCTTGGGAACAAAAAGTTGATATTGCTATCCCTTGTGCTACTCAAAATGAAATTAATGCAGAAGACGCTAAACGCTTAATTGCGAATAATGTACAGTGTGTTACTGAAGCGGCAAATATGCCTTGTACATCTGATGCAGTTGAAGCATTCCAAAAACATAAAATTTTATTTGCTCCGGGTAAAGCTGCTAATGCAGGAGGTGTTGCTGTTTCAGGTCTTGAAATGTCTCAAAATTCAATGCGTTACAGTTGGACAAGTGAAGAAGTTGATGCAAAATTACATCAAATAATGAAAGACATTCATGCAACATGTGTGAAATATGGTAAAGAAGATGATTATGTTAATTATGTTAACGGCGCAAATATCAGCGGGTTTGTAAAAGTTGCTGATGCTATGTTAGCTCAAGGATTAGTATAAATTTTTAAATTTTATCAATATGAAACGCCTCTTTTTAAGGGGCGGTTTTTTAATACCCGAAACGCTTAAGTTTATTATCATCCGAACGCCAATCATCGGCAACTTTTACAAAAAGCTCTAAAAAAACTTTTTTATCGA
>JAOZQB010000194.1 GCA_029932445.1 Bacteroidales bacterium
TGAAAATTTATAATAACAAAGAGCTAAACTTGAGAGTGCTCCGAAAAGTCAAAAAGTGATAATTTAATCATTTGATGAATTTGTAATTAGCTGACTATCTGTATAAACGGATGTCAGCATTTTGCAAAATCATTCATCGGATGACTTTTCAGAAAAATTACCTATATGTTGGTATTGCTCGTCAAATTTCAAATAACTATTTTTGCAAACATAATTATCTGAAGAGAAATGAATTTATCTGAGCTGAAGAATAACGAAAGAGGTGTAATAACGAAAGTAAAAGGACGCGGTGCATTCAGAAAAAGAATAACCGAGATGGGCTTTATTAAAGGTGAAACTGTTACGGTAATTAAAAATGCACCCTTAAAAGATCCCATTGAATACAGCATTATGGGCTACCATATTTCGCTTAGAAGAAGTGAAGCTGCTCTTGTTGAGGTTATTACCGAAAAAGAAGCAAAGGATTATATTAAAAATGAATTTAACGGAACCATCGGAAACAATATTCTGAAAAGTTCGGCAAAGAAAAAAAGCCGGCACATTAATATTGCTTTGGTCGGAAATCCGAATTGCGGAAAAACAACTTTGTTTAATAATATTACCGGTTCAAAAGAACATGTCGGAAATTACGGCGGTGTAACCGTGGATGCAAAAAAAGCAAGTCGTCGCTATCACGGTTATAAATTTGACATTACCGATTTACCCGGAACCTATTCTATCACTGCCTATTCACCGGAAGAATTGTATGTAAGAGAACATATCTTTGACGAAATTCCCGATATTGTCGTCAATGTTGTTGATGTTTCTAATTTAGAAAGAAACCTATATCTGACTACACGACTTATTGATATGGACATTAAAATTGTTATTGCCCTCAATATGTATGATGAACTGGAGAAAAGAGGCGATAAGTTTGATTACCGGATGCTTGCAAAAATGATTGGTGTTCCTATTGTTCCTACTGTTGCTTCTGCCGGGAAAGGAATTCCCGAGTTATTTGATGAATTAATTAAGGTTTATGAAGATGAAGAACCGATTGTAAGACATGTACATGTTAATTACGGAAAATCGATTGAGAAATCAATATCCGGCATTCAGGAAAAAATATATATTCGTGAGAATGTGTCATTAACAAGCAAGGTTGCTCCGCGTTTTTTGGCTTTAAGTTTATTGGAGAAAGATAAAAGTATTCAAAAAAGAATAAGAAACTTAAATAACGGAAAGCAAATTATTAATAATGCCGAAAATGCAATAAAAAAATTAGAAACTAATTTAAAAGATGATACTGAAACATTAATTACGGATGCACGCTATGGTTTTATAAGAGGCGCATTAAAAGAAACTTACAAAAGAAATAAAGTTAACGGAAAAACACAAACTCAAAAAATTGATAAAATTTTAACGCATAAATTTTGGGGTATTCCTATTTTTATTTTTTTTATGTGGTTGATGTTTCAATTAACTTTTTCATTGGGTGAATATCCGATGATATGGATCGAAAACGGTGTTTCTCTTTTGGCAAAATTAATAAATAATGTGATGCCTGACGGTATGTTGAAAGATTTAATCGCAGACGGAATAATAGGCGGAGTAGGCGGAGTTATTGTATTTTTACCCAATATTTTAATACTCTTTTTTATTATTTCCTTTATGGAAGATACCGGTTATATGGCAAGAGCTGCCTTTATTACCGATAAATTGATGCATAAAATCGGCTTACACGGAAAATCATTTATTCCTTTGGTAATGGGTTTTGGATGCAATGTTCCGGCCGTGATGGCAACCCGAACATTGGAAAGCAGAAACGACAGATTACTTACTATGTTGATTAATCCTTTTATGTCGTGCAGTGCAAGATTACCTATATATTTGGTTATTATCGGAGCCGTATTTCCTGAAAATGCAGGAAGTGTATTATTTTTGATATACGGAACAGGCATTTTACTTTCCATAATAGTTGCTAAATTGTTTAAAAAAGTCATTTTTAAATCGAAAGACGCTCCTTTTGTTATGGAATTGCCGCCGTACAGAAAACCGATGATGAAAATTTCTTTAATTCATATGTGGCACAAAGGTTCACAATATTTACAGAAAATGGGTGGTGTTATTTTGATTGCGTCAATTATTATTTGGGCTTTGGGATATTTTCCTTTAACAAATTCTGAAACTGAAAAGATTGATAAACAGATTGTTCAACTAAATAAAGAAAATCAAAAGCAAGAAGATAATGCTTATCAAGCGGAAATACAAAAATTAGAATTAGAGAAGCATTTAGTACATCAGGAGAATTCATATATCGGGAGAATCGGTCATTTTGTTGAACCGGCAATTCGTCCGTTGGGTTTTGACTGGAAAATGGGTGTAAGCATAACCGCCGGTGTAGCAGCAAAAGAAATTGTTGTGAGTACCATGGGTGTGCTTTACGGTGCAGAGTTCGGTGCTGATGATTCTTCGGATGCTTTGATAAAGGCAATCAAAAAAGAACGTTACCCTTCAGGTAAGCATAAAGGAGAACTGATTTTTTCTCCCTTGGTTTCAATTTCATTTTTGATTTTTATATTAGTTTATTTTCCGTGCGTAGCCGTTGTTGCTGCCGTAAAAAAAGAATCCGGAAGTTGGAAATGGGCGGCATTTTTAGTTTTTTATACAACGAGTTTGGCGTGGCTGTTGTCATTTGCCGTTTATCAAATCGGTAGTTTGTTTATTTAATTTGAAAAAATAAAAGCATGATACAAGATATTATTACATACATCATTATTACAATTACAACAGCTTACACTTTATACAGCTTTGTGAAAGTATTTATTCCTTCAAAGAATAAAACAGCTCACTCCTGTTGTGGCGGGTGTTCGGGTTGTGCTTTGAAAAACAACACTAAATTACAAAAAATATCGATTAAATCTCTGTACTGAAAACGCCTTTATCTTTTACGGAAAAGTAATCAATATGTAATTTCTCACATTCTTCTTTTCGTTTTTTAACTTGATAGAAATTATTTGACGAATCAATTATAATCTTCTTAAAATCAATATATTGTATAATCTTCTTGATTTTCAAATTCGTATTTCCCGTGAGAATAATATAATCAATTGTTAATTTGTTTTTTGTATTAAAGAATTTGATCTTTTCATTCATTATAAAAAATGATTTATTTCCGATAATCATAAAATTGCCTTTTTTAATGATTATATCGGTTTTAATTTCAGAAGTATCAATCGGAATAAATTGAAAATCGGATCTATTCAAATATTGACGATTAGGATGAATCCCGTAAGTAATATTTTTTGTGTTAAAAATGTTTTTTTCGGAAATAAAATAATTTTGCTTAGCGATTATATCAATAGCCGAAAATTTGTTGATGTTATAAATAAAAATCTTAGGATGTTTTTCATTTGTTATTTTTCTGAAACTTCCGAAACCTATCCATATAATCAATAAAATCAGAGATATTTGCAATGATTTTACTTTTTTCAACAGAATAAAAATTGAAACAAAAATGAGAATTAAAAATGCAATAATTAAATCTTCGGTATGAAAGGAAATATTTTTTACGGTAGAATAAGGTAATTGTTCAATAAATGATACGGAAATATTCATTCCTTTCAGAATGTATTTTAACAGAAAAGCAAAAACATCCGGTACGATCGGTGAAGTTGAACTGATTAACAGAAAAACCGAAAATATTATTATTAATGTTGCTGCCGGAATTACAATGATATTTGATAAAAAGAAGAATGTCGGGAAAATATGAAAATAATACAGTGTAATCGGGAACGTTGTTATTTGAGCAGCAATTGAAACAGCCGTTAATGACCACAGATAATACAGAATTCTGTTTTTAATTTTCAACAGAGCAACAATTTTGGGTTGGAAAAAAATAATACCCAAAACAGCGGCATAGGAAAGTTGAAATCCGACTTCAGTAATTTGATAGGGGTTGATTATAAGCAGTATAAATGCCGATGCCGAAATTGAATTATAAATATTGATATGCCTGTTTAAAGCTTTCCCGATTATAACAAAAGTAAACATTACGGCAGCTCTGCGAATAGAAGGCGACAAACCCGAAAGAATTGCAAAACTCCAAATAATAATTATCAACAATGCAGCTTTCAACCAAGTTCCTATATGCTTTTCTTTGTATTTTATTTTATCAAGAAATTTCAATAAAAAATTAAAAAGCATAAATATAATTCCGACATGTAAACCGGAAACGGCAAGAATGTGCATGGCACCGGAAGCAACGTAAGCTTGACGTATTTCATCATCAATTTCGCTTCTGTCACCAAGTGTAAGAGCTTGTAAAACAGATAATTCATTACCGGTTATTCCGTATTTTTCATAAACTGTTTCTAAATGATTACGAATACGATAAGCAAAATCAAAAATCGGATTTGCATTATGGTGAGAGATTATTTTCCAATTTTCATTTTTCAAAAAAACTTGTCCGGTAATTCCTTTTCTGAACAAATAGTTTTTATAATCAAATTCATGCGGATTTCCCGGATTTGTAATTGTATTGATACGACTTTTAAAAATAATTTTATCACCGTATTTCAATTTTTTTACGGCTTCATCTTTTGAAAAATATACAATAATTCTTGAATGTTCTGAAATTACGGTATCATTTAATTTGTAACTGATATTTTGCAAAATGCTTTTATACGAGTTTTCCTTTTTTGAAATAGGTTCTGAAATAACAGCTTCTCCGGTTACAACGGTTCCGTATGTTTGAAATTTATCGGGTTTATGAGCTTTCAATAATAGTGCTCCTCCGAAAACCAATAAAATGTTAATTAATAAACCGGGTAACCATCTGTGCCGGAAATTCTTACTTTTATATATAAATTTTATCCCGAACAGAAATAAAATAAAAAAGAAGATGAAAAATAAACCCGATAAATGAATATTAACCGGAAAATTTAATGCAAATAAAATACCTGCAATAAGCGGAAAAATTAATCTGCTGAAGGGAAGTTGTTTCAAGAATTGTATAAAATCGAATTGCACCGGTTCTTTGTTATTGTTTATTAAATGATTATGTAAATATATGAAATTTAACAGATTATTTATTTTTTTATAAAAATATTTTTCAATAAAATCGAATAACTCTTATATTTGATGAAAATATAAAGAAATGGCAAAAAAATCAATTATTGACGAAGCAAAAGAATTATTATCCTCTTGGAAATCGGAAATTGAAGAAAAAGACGGTGATATTCTTGAACGAAAACGTAAACGTGATGAAGAAAATGAAAAATTGCACGAAGAATTAAAAAATCAATTTAAGGCAGTTACCGAAGATATTAATGAAAAAGGGAAAAAAGCGATTGAACTTTTTAATGAGGAATTTAAAGAATTTTCAAAAACCGTAAAAGAAGGAACGGCAAGTTTGTATAAAAAAGCTGAAATTGAAAAACATGCCGAACAATTGCTTAATTTTTTAAATAAAGTTAAAAGCAAAGGTGCCGAAAAGTTTAAAGAAATGTCAGATTCCGTTAAAACGAA
>JAOZQB010000029.1 GCA_029932445.1 Bacteroidales bacterium
CAAATAATTCGGATAATAAACAGACGCAGATTTACACAGATTTTTTATGATCAAAGGCAGATAAAAATTATAAATATTCCGATTTAATAAAAATGAGTATTATTGTAAGAATAATACTAACAGAAAAATATAAAAATAAATCATATTAAATCAGCGTAAATCAGCGTCAAAAAAATAAAAACATTTATAACAAATAATTCGGATAATAAACAGACGCAGATTTACACAGATTTTTTATGATCAAATGCAGATAAAAATTATAAATATTCCGATTTAATAAAAATGATTATTATTGTAAGAAGAATACTAACAGAAAAATATAAAAATAAATCATATTAAATCATTGTAAATCAGCATCAAAAAAATGAAAACAATAACAACATTAATAATTCTGACAATAAGCACAACAGGTTTTGCGCAAACAAATACCTTTAAAAAAATTATCAATTCTGCAACTGTTATTCAAAAACTAAACACAGCATCAAAAAATACAAAAACCATTGACAGCGACTTTAAACAATTTAAGCATTTGGATATTTTGGAAAATGACATTGAAAGCACCGGTCATTTCAGTTTCCGAGCAACGGATAAGGTTCGTTGGGAATATTTGCAACCTTATAGTTATCTGATTGTTATGAACGGCAGTAATATGTGGATTAACGACGGCAGCAAAACAAAAAAATACGATACGAAATCCAATCAAATGTTTAAAGAAATTAACGACTTAATGGTAGGAATGTTGCAGGGAAAAATTCTGAAAAGTGATAAATTTACCGTTGAATTATTTGAAAACAAGAAACAAATACTTGCAAAATTAAAACCTAAATCCGATGAAATGCAAGAATTCTTAAGCGAAATGCAATTATATTTTGACAAAAAAGATTACACGGTTGCAAAAATTAAAATGCTTGAAAATTCCGAGGATTATACCTTGATAGAATTTTATAATCGAAAAATGAATATTGACATACCGAATTCGAAGTTTATTGTGAAATAAACAGACGCAGATTTACACAGATTTTTTATGATTTCAAAATGGATAAAAATTATAAACATTCCGATTTAACAAAAAAGATTATTGTTGCTGTAATTCTTCTTCTTTTTTTCCAATCCTGCGTTATCAGTGAATTTAAACCGGAAAGCAAAACTTACGATTATAAAAAAATCCTTTCCGAAACCGGCAAATCATATGTTTACAGAACAAGAATTCATCTTTATGATAACGACTTTTCGGGATTAATTGTAATAAAATCAGAGAAAACCGGTCATCGCATTGTTTTTCTGAATGAAATCGGAATGAAATTTTTCGACATTGAACTACTTCCCCGGTCTTATAAAATTCATCACATTTTTAAACCGATGAATAAAAAGATGCTTATTAAATTGTTAGTCAGTGATTTTAATTTTATTTTAATGAACGATATAAAAAGTGAAAATAAATTCCTAAAAGAAAAAAAATCCGAAGAAATTGTGATTAAGCCCAAAAAAGTTAAAAATATTTATTATTTCGACAAAGGTACTTTACTTCCGAAAGAAGCATTCAAATATTCTGCTTTTCGAAAGACCACATTATTGAATTACAAAAACTACAATACCGAAATTCCGCAAAATATCAGTATCAAACATAAAAATATTAAATTTGCAATGGAATTAAGTTTTCTAAAATAAAAATATGCTCTTAAACAATTTTTACAAAACACAACATATAAGCTCACAATCTGATAATGAGATTATTGCAAAAATAATTTTAAATCCCGAACATGACATTTACAAAGGGCATTTTCCGAATAATCCTGTTGTTCCGGGTGTAATAAGCATTCAAATAGTTAATGAAATTTTATCGGAGCATCTTGAAAAAAAAATAATGACTTCAAGTGCCAAAAGCATCAAATTTCCGGCAATGATAAATCCGAATGTTAACCCGCAACTTTTCGTAAAAATAAAATACACCAAAAATGAAGATAACAGCTACAAAGTTACGGCTCAAATCATTTTTGAAGATCTTATTTTTTTAAAATTCAGCGGAAGTTTCTCAATTTATTAACTACAAAAAGCACAAAGGGTTTATAAAGTTCAATATTAAATTATCACACGGATAACACGGATTTCAAGTTGCAGGATACAAGTTTCAAGTTTCAAATTTCAAATTAGTTTTATTCAATTCTTAACAGCAAAGGACACAAAATTTTTCACAAAGATTACTATGACCTTTCCCTTTATAACTTTTAACTTTTAACTTTAAAACTTTTCTCTATTCAATATTCAAACCCAAAGTCCCCATAAATTGTTTTAATTTGCTTTCACGTTTTTCAATAGAAATAAAATTCTTCTTAAAAGCCGGGGAAGGGTCAATTACAGGTGATTTTAAATTCATAAATGTATCAACTTCTTTAAAAATAATCGGTAATACACGAATATTCAAATCGTTATCAAGTTTAAATTTTCGCATCATAAAATTTTGAAAAGGATCGGTTGCCAAAGCAATCTTTTTAAAACCCTCTTCTTTAGCAAGTTTATAGGAATACCAAAGATTTTCGGTACTGTGTTCGGCAAGGGTATCCGTAAAAATACGACTTTCGGGAATACCCAACTTTTCGGCATACAATTTCATAATAACAGCTTCATAATATGGTGAATAAACCGCAGCTCCCGAGTAAATAATGTTCTTTGTAATTCCTCTTTGATATAACAAATACGACCAATACACACGCATTTTCATTACATCATTCCATTCATTTCCGTCAAAGGGTACACCGGGAACAATAATCGCATCATAGGGAGCATGTTTTGAGGATAATTTATAGGCATACTTTGAACATGACGATAAACCAATGAATATCAATAATATATAAGTAAGCAATTTATTGTATTTCTTTAATATAATTTCAATTCTTTATCTGAAATTTCTTTTAATCGCTCCTCAATATGTCTTCGTTCCGGCAAAGTCGTAACTTCTTTTGTCAATGCAAGCTTATAATATTGCTTTGCATCTTCCTGTTTTCCTTTTGTAAAATAATAATCACCGACCAGCTGATACGTATAAAAATATTCCGAATTAGAACTTATAAACCGTTGAATTTCGGCATCTTTAATAATAACAGATGTGTCTTTTACGGCTGCTTTAAAAATATCTTTTTGCTTTTGGAAATACTTAAAATGCTCATAATCGTCAGAATACAAAAAACTGTCCGGCGGAACACTTAAGTCGTCAATATACAATTCTTTATTCTCGGTCATAGCCGGAAATTCGGCAAACACACTGTCTAAATCATAACAAACATATTTTCCGAGCTGATACGGATTGGTTGAAATCCAAAATTTCAGTTCATCGGGTTTAAAAATAATCGAATGGTGCGAAATTAATTTTCAAATATTTTTTTCATTACCCATACCGATATTCGCATCGTGCAAACCTCTTTTATTTCTGAGGATATTTGCCGCTTCACGATATCCGATTGTATCATAACTTCCGATTAATTCCGACATTCTTTTGTAACGATACATCGAAGAACTTTCCTTAATATTTTCAAGATTTAACTCCGTATTTTTAAACTTGTCGGATTGAAAATGATTCGGACCTATAACAATATCACTTTTCGGATAATATAAAGCACAATCATTCGGTGTTTTCTCGATTATTGCTGTTGCATCGTCTTCTGCAGAACCAATCATAATAGCTTCCGATACAAATGATTTGCGTTTTTTTGCTATTTCAAAAGCTTCGTTAATATTTCCGGCATATTGCAATATTTCTCTGGCAATTAATGAAATAGGATCTGCTGATGAAAACGGAATTTCGGATTTTGCTGCATTCAATGTTACGGTAAGCCCTTGGTCGTTCATTCCGGAAACGGTGCCGATGAAACCGCCCCAAGTGATTTCAACAAATTTATATCCTTTATTCGGATTGTAAAACGTTACAATTTTATCTTCCGCAAATTTATCACCAACGTAAAAATCAAAATTTCTTCCGATTATCAAATGTCCGTCAGCCGATTTGGAATGATTACAAGAAAAAGAGGTGCATCCGACTTTTGCAACATTCTGAACCGCATGCCCGATATCGTGTGCCGCATGATAATTTAAAATTCGCGAATAATTATCCCCGATATACAAATAGTCTTTTGATGCCGATTCCGAAACACCGTAAATTTCTTCCAAATATTCTTGCGGAACATATTCATCCATATTACGATTAAACCAAGCCGTCATATATTTCATAAAATTCAGTAATCTTTGAGAAGGAATCATCTTTTTAATTTCTTCAACAAAAGCATCTTCCTGTTTTTTACCGAGTTCTGCTGTTAACTTTCCGTTGTAAACACCTCGTTCAAAGGCATTTCCTTCAATATACAATTCATAAAGTCCGCTTTCGCTTTTTCGAAAACGGTTATTTTTTATGCCGTAAAAATTAGTTCCGAAAGTTTCTCTTTTTTCCTTTAAAGAAGACCTGTCCGTAACTTTCGGCGGCGGCATTTTTATTGCCTGAAAAAAATAAATTGAAAAACCGATTATTAAAATCAGCAAAGTTGAAAAGAAGTATTTCAAGAACTTTTTAAAAGTAAATCTGTATTTTGACATTATAATTATTTTTGTATAAAAGTAAAAAATACCGACAATAATTTGCCGGTATTTATATAAATAAATATTGTTAATTTCTATATTTCAATTTCAATTCCCGTTTTTTTTATCTCTTCAATAAAAGGGTCGCCCTTGTAAAAATCTTCGGTTGAATAAGTTCTCGGTTGAATATTAATAAAATTTTTCAAGATTTTAACAAATAATTTTATATCAATAAAACCGACACCGGTAAATTCATCAGCTGCCAAAGCAAGATCAATATCCGAAAATTCGTGTTGTGTATTTTTAGCATACGAACCGAATAAAATAACTTTTCTTAATGTTATTCCGGATGATCTCAGTTCTTTTGTAAAACTTTTAACTTCTTCTATCACAGCTGTTTTAGTAACCATATTTTTACTTTTTTTACATCTTTTAACATCTCATCGGTTCTCTGTTTATCACAAATTTTAAAAATTTTCATTCTGTAATCCGGATATCTGCCTTCTAATTGAAAATCATTCAAAATTAATAAAAATTCTTTAATCTCATCGGGCATTTCAATGTCTGCTCTTTCTAATAATGAAACAATGTTGTGAATTCTCGGCGGATGATTATTATCGTTATTTTTAACCCACAATGCTTTCGCAAGTTTTTCAATAGTAAGATGAGAGAAAAACAAGGAATACACATAATCTTTTGATTTATACAAATTAAAAACAACACTCCAATCTTTTTCTGATGACGTTTTCCAATAATTTATATGTTCATCTTTTGTCATTAGTTATTCTAAATCTGTTACAAATATAAGAAAAAATCCGATTTCTTTATATAATAAAAAAAATGTTTCTTTGCACTTGATATGAATATAGAAAATTACCGAAATATCTTTAAAGAAAAAAAATGTTGCGTTATTATACCGACATTTAATAATGACGCGACTTTATCAAATGTCATAAAAGATGTTTTGCAATATACTGAAAATATTATTGTTGTAAATGACGGCTCAACGGATGATACTATTGAAATACTGAAACAATTTCCGAAAGTTACCGATTTAAGTTATGAAGAAAATGAAGGCAAAGGTTTTGCTTTACGTGCAGGTTTTAAACTTGCCGAAAATCTCGGTTATGATTATGCAATAAGTATGGACGCAGACGGTCAGCATATTGCTTCCGACCTTCCGCAATTTATTGATACATTGACTGATAAAAAAGATGCAATTATCATAGGAGCAAGAAATATGAACGGACAAGATCAAAAACACGGCAGCAGTTTTGCCAATAAATTTTCAAATTTTTGGTTCCGAATTGAAACCGGCATAAAACATCCTGATACACAATCCGGATTTCGATTATATCCGTTAAAAAAAGTGAATAAACTGAAATATTTCAGCACAAAATACGAATTTGAAATAGAAGTCATCGTTCGAAATGCATGGCGAGGAGTTGATATTGAAACCGTTCCGATAAACGTTTATTATCCTCCGAAAGAGGAACATATTTCTCATTTTCGTCCGTTTAAAGATTTTTTCAGAATAAGCATTTTAAATTCACTCTTGGTTATCATTGCATTTTTCTATGGTTTGCCTGTACGTCTGTTTTATTATTTTAAAAAGAAAAACTTCAGGCAGATTTTAAAAGAAGATGTTTTGCAAACAAAAGACAGCAATTTGCAAATCAGCAAAGCTGTCGGTTTCGGTTTTTTTATGGGAATTGTACCCGTTTGGGGTTGGCAAACCGTCACGGCTTTGGCATTGTCGCAATATTTCAAACTGAATAAAGCCATCGTTATACTTGCTGCAAATATCAGTATTCCGCCGATGCTTCCTTTGATATTATTCGGAAGTTATTACACCGGAGCTGTTGTAACAGGCGAAAATTTGGATTTAATTCATTTCACATCCGATTTCAGTTTTAAAACCATTTCGCAGGATTTGTATCAATATATTATCGGTGCCCTTGTGTTGGCAATTGTTACAGCTGTTGTAACAGGATTTATTACTTTTGTATTATTGAAAATTTTCAGGAAGAAACATAAGCCCAATTATTCATAAATAATTGGGAGTTGAAAGTTAAAAATATAAAATTCAAAGTGTTATAGCACAAATAGATAAAAACCTTATAGCTCAAATATGGGCTATGAGAATTTATAATAAAAAGAGCTAAACTTATAACATTCAACTTTTTACTTTCAACTACGAAAAATTACTATCGTAAGGGTTTAGCCGTTCATAAATTTTTCGAGATAAAGTTATAATTTCTGCAGTGTCTTAATCATTTTTATACTGCCTTTATTTCTGACCTTTACATAATTTCCTTCATTTTCTGTATCTGAAAAATATTTTTCGGGAATACGTTCTCCGTCATTGATATTTACAAAAAAAGTTATCGATGTTTTTGTTTCGGTTAATTCAAATCCGAGTTTTAAAAAAGCATCTCCCCTGCCCCAATCTAAATCAATATAGGTCATTAAAGTATTTGGTTTGTATTCTCTTATGTATGTTTGTAACAGTTTATCCAAACCTCCCGTAACAGAGTATCCGTTTTTTATACAAAATCGCAATAATTCACCCGAACGACTTCCGTTTATGAATTGTCGTTGACCGGCAAAAGTTGCAATTCCGACTAATTTATCATGAAAAAACAATCCGTATTTAATTTTGGAATTTGTTGCTCCGAAAATATGATTTTTTTCCAAAAAAATATCGGCTTCAGGTTTATTTAATTTTTTCACGAGGCACTGTCTTCCGTGAATTCTTTCGCTGATTTTAAGGAGTGATTTTATTTTGCTTTTTACGATTTCGGGTTTTCTTTGCCACCAATGTTCGTAAATAACAAACTTATCGAGATATTCTGTCTTTACCGAATATTTTATATACGGTATAAAAACAAACTTTTCAGAAGACGTATCGGGTAAATTATGTTCTTTGATTAAATAAGTCAAAAAACGATAAAATTCTTCTTCCCTTTCTGTTATTCCTGCAACTTTCAACTTTTAACTTTTAACTTTTAACTTTCTACTTATTTAAGAATAAGCAACTTCTCAAACTTTTCGGCAATTTCGCCGGACGAATTTCGTATTTTTACTCTGTAAACATAAACACCTCGACCGATACGGTTACCAAAATCATCGGTACCGTCCCAAGTATAAGGTCCCGCTCGAAAACCATCAGCCGTAAAAGTGTCTTCAATGGTTTTTACCAATTTTCCGGAAACGGTAAATATTTGTATGATTATATCTAAATCTTGCCCTGCTTGATTATGTTCAAACCAGAATTCAGTATGTGTCGTAAACGGATTGGGATAATTCAATAATTTATCAATTGACAGTTCTTTTGTTTCAATTACGATAAAATCCAAAAATTCTTCCGATGAATTATTATACACATCCCAAGCTTTAAATTTTAATTTATGTTCGCCCGGTTTCATATCAAACAGAAAATGTTCAAGTGTTCCGTTTTTATAGGTTCCTTCATCTGCTCGGTAATCATCATTCATCACAATAATATTTTGAATATCATCATCTATTACTGCCGTTATATCATGACCGATACCGCCTGATGCCGTATTTATGCCGTGTTCATCAAACAGTTTTGCAAAAATTCGAGGATTAACATCGGTCATTCCGCCGGAAACAAAATTTTCATCATTCATATATAAATTTATTTCAGGTCCGGTATTATCTTCTTCATAATTATCGGAAATATCACCTGCTAAAAAATCAAAGGAATAACCTTTAGCATCAGTATTACCGTTTTCTGCATAATAACTTACTTTACCTGTATCAACGTTTAATAAAATATCCTTTGGTACAATAAATTCAAAATTAAAATCTCCGTTAATAACTTTTGCCTTTCCTTTATATACGACATTATTTCTGTCTTTATAACTAAACACACCATTATCGTCATTATTTAAGGTATTAACCGTTATTTCTTTATCAAAAACAGTCGGATACACAAAACCGTCAAAATTATTTAATTTATTACCGTTTTTGTCCGTTACACTTCCGTTAAAACTTGCTTTACTTAAAGCTTTTAAAGTATCAATTTGAGTGACCGGATGTCCGTTTATTGTATTTGTTATTACCTGATTATCTGAAGCATACCCTAATTGCAAAGCCGGATCACCCATTAAAAAGAAAATCAAAATATTGTTTGAAGAATAATCAACTTTTGTTTTCCGAATAATATCACCGAGACAATATCTTTTTCCGTTATTAAAACTTTCAAAAACATTCTTATAAAAATAGCTTGATAAAACTCCGTTTGCATAAATCCATGCAATTCGTGCCGTTGTAAATAAAGCAATTGCACCGCCTTGAGAGTTTAAAAAAACATGTTCTCCTGCTGATATAAATTTATAATCGTCAAAACGTGTAAATTCACAAGTAGCAGTTACAAATAAAGGTAATTTATCAAAATTTCGCCAACTTTCAATTTCACTTATTGTCATTATCCGTTCATGAGCCAACCCCTGTTCCCCGCCGTGACCGGTATAATTAATCAACAATGCCCCTTTTTGAACACGATTATTAACAGCTTCATTCACATCAGGATATCTTTGACCTCCGGAAACAGTATATTGTGTATAAGAATCTAAATAAATCTTCTCAATATTGAAATAAGGGTATTTGGTTTTAATACTTTCTGTATAAGCGTCAGCTTGTTGCATGTGAATATTATTATTCTCATCATCGGCAATAAAGGATAATTGATTTCTCCAATCTCCGAACGTAGCAGGATTTAGATAACGATTTACTTTTGCAATATATTCTTCAGCTTGATCAGAAGTCGAAACAGGAATTCTTCCTATTCCGATATCCAATAAACCGGTTAATGAAGTTCCTAAATCACCTTCTCCGTCATCCAATAAACCAAAAAAATCATCCGTCACTAAAGAACTGCCTATACTAACAGAATTACTCTGCTGATAAGTTACCATATAATTACCGTTAATACCTTCTCCGCTTCTGTTATCATATGAACCGTCACCGAACAAACATAAATATCTTAAGGTATCATCGCCCGTTGCTCTTTCATAAACCATTTTAGCATAATCTCTTATGGCAGAAAAATCAGATGCTCCCGAAGAAAACTCATTATAGACTTGCTGAGTTGTTACAACTCTGACATTCATATTATCTTTTTGAACATGAATATCTTTAAGTTCATTTGCCTGTACTAAAAAATCAGGATTTGTAATAATTATCATATCAGTTGCTCCGGAAGTTGCATGCAAATTTTGATTAAGGACATTTTCAACATTTTCAAGATCGGGAGTTAAATAAGATGCGTTATCAAAAGCAATAAATTCATGCAATACATCACCAGTAAGTTTAAAAATTTGAGAGTTCCCGGAAATATTTGTATTCACTTTAACCGGTCTTGTTTTATCGGTAATATCCCAAACGGTAACCCCGCTGCCGGCATTTGACAAAGTATATTTTGATATTTTACCGGCACCCAATGTTTCTCTGTTTCTGAAAGAAAATTGACCGTTCGGATATTTTAATTGACATTTTGTATTAACATAAATATAATCTAACCAAGCTTGTGCAGCCGGAGAATTTTGATGATATCTTAAGTTAACCGAAAGAGAATTTCCCGTCGGTGCCGTAAAATTAAATTCTGAAACACCGACATCTGCATAGTCATATTCACCAATATTCCCGAAATTTATTGTTCCGGAACTCCCGTTTGCCGAAACTGAAAAATAAGAATCACTTGAATTAGAAGCTGTTCTGACATATACAAATGAATTATTGTAAGCGTTTAAATTCGGAAAAGAGAAATTAAAAGATTGATTATTATCTATATCAAAAGATTCACCGAACATTCTTCTGCCTGTATCTTCAATATGCAAATTGTCAATTTCATGAACGGCGTAAGCATCATAAGAGGTCACCGTTTGGGTTTCCGGCAAACTGCTTGAATTTTCGGTTTTTACATTATTATTATAGCCGCTATTATAATCATCGGTTAAAAAATAATAGGCATATTCGGAATAAAAATGATGTATCGGAACAAATTTGTCATTCCCTGAATCATAATTCCATTTATCCGGTCCTTGTCCGTAAAAATAAATCGTATTATCTTTTATTAATATATCATTTTCAATTAAATCATCCGGTCTGTCATTACCTGCAATCATCGGTAACCAACCGAAAGCATTACCGAAAATTCTGATATTTTGAGGATTTTCGAAACCCATATTTTGAAGTTGTGAAAAAGTTATTTTATAAACCCCGCTTTGTTTTATTCTGATTTTTTTCCAAGTTCCGCTGCTCAGAACAGAATTTGTAACATTTTTTAAACCCTTAGATTTAAGATTTTCTGTTTTTTTATTTTTAATAATTTTAATATCAAAAGCAATAAGTTTTAACAATTTCCCGGATAATTCTTTTTTTAAAGGTAAAAAACTAATTTGCAGAAAGGGAATACCTCTGGCATAATGCACTTTACTTTTAATATAAATTTTTTCAGATATTTTATTTAAATGTTGAACAGCTTGCAAATTCTCATCATCTAAAGCAATAAACCGAAGATTTTCAAGTTTTACGGTATACGTATAATTTTTATTATAAATTTGTTTTATATTTATATTTTCAGAATAATAAGGCAATAAGTCGTTATTAAAACTTGCTGCTTTTTCAAAATCTAAAACATGATAAATGTTTCCCGAAGTATCAGTTTTTACTTGATTCAATTTCCAGTGGATTTCTCTTGTAAAAATTTGGGAATACGATTTTAAACCTATAGAAAGAATTAATATTAATAAGGTAACTTGTAAATATTTCATAAAACCATTAAATGAAATGTAATAATTATTATAAATGTAATATTTATTCTAAACGATTGTTTCTGCTGTTGAGTATATTCTTATTAAATTTTTCAATTATAAAAGCTCAAAATTACAACTTTTCAGATCCGTATTCCGAAAAAATACTTTTTAATCCTGCATATTCCGGTCTCTCCGAAATTTCGGAAATAAACTTAAGTTATGCAAAAAATTTCTTTTACGACATATATTCAGTAAGTTATAACCGCTTTTTTAATGAATACAATAGCGGTTTGGGAATTATGATTTTAAATAGTCGTCTCGGAAAAGGAGCAATTAATAATTTAAATATTTCCGGTATCTACAATTATCAATTAAAAATAAATTTTAAAAGCATTGTAAATACAGCCATTCAAGTTAGCTATCTTGAACAATCCGTTAATTCTGAAAAACTCATTTTCAGTAATCAAATCAATCCGATTTCTCAAACAATCAATCCGAATACTTCAGAATTTTTCGGAAATATCTTTCGAACTTATGATTTTTCATTCGGTACAAGTTATATAAGTAACAGATACAGAACCGGTTTAAGTATACATCATATAGATAAGTTTTTCTTTAATACTTCCGGAAATTTAATAAATCCTGAAATTACAATATACTTTGGCAAGATTTTTTCTATAAACTTTTCAGAAAAAACACATAAATTAATAATTACACCGGAAATAATTTGGAAAACACAAAATAATTTTAATCAATTAATTTATGCCGTTCACGGAATTTATAACATTTTTTTAACAAGAATTTTCGTAAAACACAACATCAATTTTAACACTTTTGAAAGTGCGGTCAGCTTTGGATTAAATTACACAAAATTCAGATTGATATATACTTACAACATATCATTTACAAAATATTTAAGTATCCCGACTAGCACAAACGAAATATCTTTAAGATACAATTTCGGTAAACGAAAAAAAATAAATATCAAAAACACAATATATTGTTCAGAATTTTAGTTATATTTGTGGTTTAAAACAGTAAAAACACAGGTTCAATTAAGAGCAAATTCTTAATCAAATTGAAATTAAATTTACAAAAATGAAAATGAAACTCTTTTTTCCGATTGCTGCTTTTGTTGCAGTTGCATTAATTTTAAGTTCTTGCGGCGGTGGCAGCACAACAGGTAACGAACAAATCGGTACTTATTCAACATCAACCGGATGGCAGTATAATAATGCAGAAAACGGCGGTTTTGAAGTCTCTACTTTTAACGAACAAAAAACCGGTCCCGGCTTAGTCTTTATTGAAGGCGGTGCTTTTCAAATGGGAAGAACAGAACAAGATGTTATGTATTCTTGGAATAATATGCCGAGAAGAGTTACGGTATCATCTTATTATATGGACGAAACTGAAGTAAGAAATGTAGATTATCTTGAATATTTGCATTGGATAGGTAAGGTTTTCCAAGGAATGGATGCTATTTATAAAGATGCTATACCTGATACTTTAGCATGGAGAAGACGATTAGCATATAACGAACCTTATGTTGAATACTACTTCCGCTCTCCTATGTATTACACATATCCTGTTGTCGGTGTAAACTGGATTCAAGCAACAAAATACTGTGATTGGAGAACAGACAGAGTAAATGAACAAATTCTGGTTGATCAAGGTATCTTAAGATTCAGTCCTGATGATCAAACCGGTGCGGATAACTTTAACACGGAAGCTTATTTAGCCGGTCAATATGACGTCGGTGTAGAACACGGATTGCCCAATTTAAGCGGTGACGGTGAAAGAAATGTCAGAATGGAAGACGGAATATTACTTCCGAAATATCAACTTCCTACGGAAGCAGAATGGGAGTATGCTGCTTTAGCATTAATAGGGAACTCTAAAGATTCTCCCGAAAGAATATGGTCAAACAGAATATATCCGTGGAACGGTCACTATTTGAGAAAAGATACCAAAAAAGATTTAGGAAAATTTTTAGCAAACTTTAAAAGAGGTCGCGGTGATATGATGGGTGTTGCCGGTGCATTAAATGACAACGGTTCAATTACGGTTCCCGTTGATTCATATTGGCCGAATGATTTCGGATTATACTGTATGGCCGGAAACGTAAACGAATGGGTAAGAGATGTATACAGAGCCAATTCCTCTCTTGATGTTGAGGATTTCAATCCTTTCAGAGGAAATGTTTTTATGACTAAAGAAACTGACTCTGACGGACATATTGTTGAGAAAGACAGCACAGGTCATATTAAATATCGTGAAGTGACTGATGAAGAAAGTATGGGACGTCATAATTACAGAAGAGCATATAACATTAATTACAAAGACGGTGATCTTGAATCAAGTGTAGCAGAAGGTGATTGGTTAGCAGAAGATGAACCGGGTTCATCAAGAATGTATCAACAAGGTGATAAAAACGGTGTCGGAATGAGTTCTTTGGTTACCGATCATTCAAGAGTATACAAAGGTGGCGGATGGCGAGATAAAGCATATTGGTTGAGTCCCGGAAACAGACGATTCTTAGACGAAAAAGAATCAAGAGATGACTTAGGTTTCAGGTGTTCAATGATCAGACTCGGAAGTCCGAGCGGAAATTAAAACTAATTAAATTAAAATATACAAGAGACCTCTTTAACAGAAGAGGTCTTTTTTTTATCTTTGCATAAAATTAATTATGAAAATTTCCGAATTATATAAAATCTTTTTAAAACATCCCGTAATCACAACAGACAGCAGAAATGTTCCTGACAACAGTATCTTTTGGGCATTGAAAGGTGAAAATTTTAACGGAAATAACTATATTCCGGATGCGCTGAATTCAGGTGCTTCTTATGCAATTACAGATGATAAAGCGTCATTCATTCCCGGAAAAACTATTTTGTTTAACGATACTTTAAAAACACTTCAGTTATTAGCAAATTATCATAGGAAACAATTAAATTTACCCATATTTGCTTTAACCGGAACAAACGGAAAAACAACAACAAAAGAATTAATCTTTAAAATTCTTTCAACTCAATACAATGCTGTTGCAACCAAAGGTAACTTAAATAATCATATCGGTGTTCCGTTAACAATTCTTACATTTAATAAATCAACGGAAATCGGCATTGTTGAAATGGGAGCTAATCATCCGGGTGAAATTCAACAACTTTGTGATATTGCAGAACCTAATTTCGGACTTATAACAAATATCGGAAAAGCGCACCTTGAAGGCTTCGGATCTTTTGAGAAAATCATTAAAACAAAATCAGAACTATACCAAAGTATCATAAAAAATAAGGGTACAATATTTTACAATTCTGATAATCCAATATTAAATTCATTAGAAAAAGGTCATAAAACATTAACATACGGAACAAATTCTGACAACTATTTTAAAGCTCAACTTTTATCCGTAAATCCTTTTGTGAATCTTGAAATTGAAACTTTTGAAGGTCTTAAAACAGAAATTAATTCACAATTAATAGGAGCTTACAATTTTGAAAACATAACAACTGCAGCTTGTGTAGGCGATTTTTTCAAAATAAGCATTCAAAATATTAAAAAAGCAATTGAAAATTATACACCGGATAACAACCGTTCTCAATTTATAAAAAAAGATAAGAATGAGATTATCTCAGATGCATATAATGCAAATCCTACAAGCATGAAAGCATCACTGAATAATTTTTTAACATTAAAAAAAAGGAATAAAATAATCATACTCGGTGACATGTATGAATTAGGCAAATACTCAAAAGAAGAGCATACTGAAATATTAAAATTATTAAAAATTGCATTACAAGAAAATGATTCAGTAAAAGAAATAATTGTTACCGGTAAATATTTTAATGAAGCATTCAGAAAGGATTTTCAAGATTCAGGAATTATTCATTTTATAACAACAATTGAACTTGAAACCTTTTTAAAGAATAAAACGTATTATAATTGTACATTTCTTATTAAAGGATCGCGAGCAATGAAATTGGAAAATTTGATAAACTATATTTCATAATCATGCAACCATCTTATATTAAATATATCTGTTTATATCAATACTTAAAAAAAATTATTAAATACTGACAAATGAAAAAACTACTGATTTTAGTTATTGCTGTTTTGCTTTTTTACACACAAAACTCCGCACAAACGCATCATTTTAAATTTAAAGTTCAAAATAAATCCGAACTTAAAAAAATCACACAATTAATTTCTATTGAAAATTATAAAGAAAATTTTGTTTGGGCTTATGCAAACGATAAAGAATTTGAAGAATTTTCAAAACTCGGCTATAAAACTGAAAATCTTTCTTTAAATGACAGTAAAGGAAAAGTGATAAACATGGCAACAACTGTTGCACAAATGGCTAATTGGGACAGATATCCGACTTATGGTGTATACACTCAAATGATGCAAAATTTTGCAACAAATTATCCTTCAATTTGTAAATTAGATACAATCAGCGATACACAAAACGGCAGGAAAGTTTTGGTGTTAAAAATCTCCGATAATGTTGCATCAAACGAAGCAGAACCTGAATTTTTCTATACTTCAACGATGCACGGTGATGAAACAACAGGTTTTGTTTTAATGCTTCGTCTTGCCGATTATCTTCTTTCCAATTACGGAACAAATACCGAAGCTACTGATTTGGTTAATAATTTTGAAATTTATATAAATCCCGATGCCAATCCGGACGGAACCTATTACGGCGGAGATAATGATGTTTCGGGATCAAGAAGATCCCTTGCAAACGGTGATGATCCGAATAGAGATTTCCCCTATCCGCTTGATATAAACAGCACTTCAAGCAATCCTGAAACCATCGGGATGGAAGACTTTGCAACAGCTCATCATTTTGTAATGTCGGCAAATTTTCACGGTGGTGCGGAAGTTTATAATTACCCGTGGGATTGCTGGACTACAAATGAAAATGCGCCGGCTGATGCCGTATGGTGGGAACATATCGGACGTGCCTATGTTGACAGTGCTCGTCTTATTAATTCCGGTTATATGACAAGTGTTGTTTCAAGCGGGGTTACCGAAGGTGCCGATTGGTACTATGCCTATGGTTCAAGACAAGATTACATGAACTATTTTCATCATTGCAAAGAAGTTACCTTAGAATTATCAAATACTAAAACGCTTTCCACCGACCAACTTAATAATTATTGGAATTATAACGAACGTTCCTTAATAAATTACATTAAAGAAGCCGGATACGGATTTAACGGAACCGTAAAAAACACAAACGGTGATCCTTTAGATGCAAAAATTGAAATTTCTTCTTTGGACAAAGACAATTCTTGGGTTGTAACCGACCCTGTCAACGGAGATTATTACCGTCCGATTGCATCGGGAACTTATAATGTTATTTATTCATCATACGGATATATTTCTCAAACAATTTCTGTTACAGTAACAGATTGGGAAACAACAACTATTCAAGATGTTATTCTACAACAAGCAGCTACTGTTGATATAACAGGAACTGTTATCGAAAACGGTTCAGGAAACCCTTTGGAAAATGTAAAAATTGAATTTTTAAATACACCTATTTCACCTGTATTTACTTCTGCTGACGGAACATATACCGTTACGGGAGTTATGGAGAATAATTATGATATAAAAGCATCAAAAACAGGATATACGGCAGTTACACAAAATATTGATATTTCAACTTCAAATACTGTTGTTGATTTTACATTAGCAATTAGTAATGCAATCAGTTTTGAGAGTGAAGTTCCTTCTATCTTCACTTTTGAAGGAAATCAACCCTGGACAAGAGTTCAAGGCGGTGCTTATGACGGTGATTATTCAATGAAATCAGGAAATATCTCTGATAATCAAACTTCGGTAATGAAAACAGAATTAAATATTACGGCTGCAGGAGATATTTCATTTTATAAAAAAGTATCTTCTGAAAGCACTTACGATAAATTAAATTTTTATATTGACGGTACTTTAAAAGACAGTTGGTCGGGAACAATTGATTGGTCACAAGAATCATATTCGATCAACACAACAGGTCTTCATACATTCAAATGGGAATATTCTAAAGACGGTTCCGTTTCGAACGGTGATGATTGTGCTTGGGTTGATTATGTTGAATTTCCGCAGTATCAAGTTCCGCCAACTTATTCAGTAACTTTCCATGTAACTGACGGAACGAATAATATTCAAGATGCAACGGTAACTTTTAATTCACAAAACAAAAATACAGATGCAAACGGTGAAACTGTTTTTACGGAAGTAGACCCGGGAAATAATTTACCTTGGACTGTATCAAAATCGGGTTATTATACTGAAAACGGAACTCTTAATATCATCGATAGTGATATTAATAAAGAAGTAATTCTAAGTGAAATCGTAACATATACCGTAACATTTAGTGTAACAGATGCTTCATCAGCAGCAATTGAAGGAGCAAACATTACTTTCAATTCGCAAAATATGAATACAGATGCCGGCGGACAAGCAGTATTCAGTAGTGTAGAAACGGGAAATAATTTACCCTACATCATTACAAAAGCAGGATACTCAGATTACAACGGTACTTTATCAGTTATTGATTCTGAAGTAAACGAAGATGTTACAATGTATGATGTAACTTATACGGTGACTTTCGTAATTAATGACGGAACAAATCCGGTTGAAAATGCAAGTATCAATTTTGATTCTCAAGATATTTTAACAGATATAAACGGGCATGCAGTTTTTAACAATGTTCCCGCCGGAAATAATATGCCTTATACAATAGTTAAAAGCGGATTTAATACGAATAACGGTACTTTAAACATAAATTCAGATGTTTATCAAACAATTTCATTAACAACTTCCGTCAATGTTGAAGTATTATTATCTTTATCCGGAATTAAAATTTCACCGAATCCCTTTAAAAATTTTACACTTATTGAATTCTATATTGATAAAATGTCAGATGTTGAAATAAATATTTATTCATATCAAGGGCAAATAATTAAATCTTTTAAACTCGATAATCTGCCTGCAGGAAACCATCAGGTCATTTGGAATGCTTCTGATAACTCAAGCAAAAAAGTTTCAAACGGAATTTATTTTATAAAAATAAAATCGGAGAATGGTACTAAAACGGCTAAAATAATTTTGGCGAATTAGATATATTTAATTCAGTCTAATTCCAAAACTGTCGAAAAACATAAGCTTTCGACAGTTTTTTTTTGACTGCGGTCGAAAAAATTTTACTTTAGCAAATTATTTTAAAAAATTTATGAATATGGATAATGAAAATACAATTAAAGGCGGAGAATTCATTGTAAAAGAAACACTTCCCGAAGAAATTTTTATCCCCGAAGAATTTGACGAAGAAGCAAGAATGATTGCCCAATCATGTCAAGACTTTTTAGATACAGAAGTAATGCCGAATCTGGACAGATTAGATGCCCATGAAGAAGGATTAATGCACGATACTTTAAAAAAAGCCGGAGAACTCGGTTTACTCGGCATTTCAGTTCCCGAAGAATATGAAGGTTTCGGTCAAAACTTTACAACATCCATGTTAGTTGCTGACACACTGGGTGCCGGATATGCCTTTTCGGTTGCTTATTCGGCTGATACGGGAATAGGAACTTTACCTATAATGTATTACGGAAACGAAGAACAAAAACAAAAATATTTACCTAATTTAGCAAGCGGCGAATATCTCGGTGCATACTGCTTAACAGAGCCGGGTGCCGGTTCTGATGCCAACAGCGGAAAAACAAAAGCTGTTTTAAATGATGCAGGA
>JAOZQB010000195.1 GCA_029932445.1 Bacteroidales bacterium
ATTCTCAAAAACGAAAAGTTTTAACTTCGGCAAGTTTTACTTCGTGGAAAAGAGAACGTCATTTTTTCGATAAAGAAACTGAAAATATTTATAAATTTTTGGAAGATACTTTAAAAGGTTATGAAATTGCAATAACCGGAGAAAATAAAGCAGAAGATATCTTTATCGTAAGAACATACAGCGATAAATCGTTGGGTGCTTATTATATTTATGATAAAAATGCAAGTACTATTGAAAAAATAACAGATGTAAGCCCTTGGTTGGATGAAAATGAAATGGCAAATCAATTACCGATTGAATACAAATCTCGTGACGGTTTAACCATTCACGGATATTTAACTCTGCCGAAAGGATATACTATGGAAACGGCTGAGAATCTGCCTGTTGTAGTAAATCCTCACGGAGGACCGTGGGCAAGAGATTCTTGGGGGTTTAATCCCGAATTACAATTTCTGGCAAACAGAGGTTTTGCAGTTTTACAAATGAATTTCAGAGGATCGACCGGTTACGGAAGAAAATTTTGGGAAAGTTCATTTAAAAAATGGGGACAAGAAATGCAAAATGATGTAACCGACGGTACAAAATGGTTGATTGAAAAAGGTATTACCAATCCGAACAGAATTGCTGTTTACGGCGGCAGTTACGGCGGATACGCCACTTTACAAGCTTTGGTTAAAGAACCTGATTTATATGCTGCAGGCGTTGATTATGTCGGTGTTTCAAATCTTTTTACGTTTATGAAAACAATTCCGCCGTATTGGGAACCTTATTTGGCAATGATGCACGAGATGGTGGGAGATCCGAGTAATAAACAAGACAGCATTATGATGCGTGAGAATTCACCTGTTTTTAATGTTGATAAGATAAAAGCACCATTGTTTATTGCACAGGGAGCCAATGACCCGCGTGTTAATAAAGATGAATCTGATCAAATGGTAAAAGCAATGAAAGACAGAGGATTAGAAGTTGAGTATATGGTTAAAGATAATGAGGGACATGGTTTCAGAAATGAAGAAAACCGATTTGATTTCTACAGAACAATGGAAGCTTTTTTGGAAAAACAACTTATAAAATCAGATTGGTAAACATTAGAAATTTATAATTATCTGTTTGTTTTAAAATAGTAAAAAAGAAGACTTTTGTTCATTCAAAGGTCTTCTTTTTTTATTTGCTGATTCATTAAAAAGTTATATTTTTGAAATAAATAATTTATAAGCTGTGATTTACGATACGATATTTAAAAGTAAAAGGAAAAAACTTGCTGTTTTAATTGATCCGGGTAAAACAAATACAGACAGACTTAAAACAGTTGTTGAAAATTCACAAAAGTACGGAACTGATTTTTTCTTTGTCGGAGGCAGTATTATATCACAAAATATTGATGATACGATTCATATAATTAAAGAAAATTCTGATTTGCCCGTTATATTATTTCCCGGGAGTGTGTATCAATTGTCCGAAAGAGCTGATGCAGTTTTATTGTTATCACTTATTTCCGGAAGGAATCCTGAATTTTTAATAGGGAATCACGTTGTTGCAGCACCGTTTTTAAAAAAAAGTAACTTAGAAATTATTTCAACCGGTTATATTTTAATAGACGGGGGAAATAAAACGTCCGTAGAATATATGAGCAATACGAAACCAATTCCTGCCGATAAAAAAAATATCGTTAATGCCACTGCTATGGCCGGTGAAATGTTGGGTTTGTCTGCAATATATTTAGAAGCCGGCAGCGGAGCAAAAAAAGCCGTAAGTTATGAAGTCATCAAATCAGTGAAAAAAAATGTAAGTATCCCGGTAATAACGGGTGGCGGGATTAGAGATGAGAAAACGCTAAAAATCGTTTGTGATGCGGGTAGTGATATTATTGTAACAGGGACTGCTTTTGAGAATAATTCAAGATTAATTAAGAGCTTTTCAGAGATAATTCATGATTATTAGAAATCAAAATCAAATTTTTCGAAATCTTCATTTTTAAATATTTCGGTAACAAAAGGAATATGCGAAATAAGATTTAATTCAATTCCGGTATTTTCGATTAATTCATCACCTTCTTCATATTGCCATACTAAAAGAATATCAGCACCTTTCTTGAAGGATTTTTCTAATAATGCAATGATATGAGAGATTTGGATTAATGAAGAAGAATTCAAATAATCAAAATTAAGAACCAATTTAGTTTGTTTGTTGGGATTTTTAAGATATTCTGTCAGCCAATATTTTACAGGTTCATAATATTCAAAGGCATTTTCTGTTATAGACCGTCCCCTTATTTGAAAAATATTATTTTCTTTATCAAATATTATTTCCGGTGTTTTAGATGCCGGTTCAATAATTATCGGTTCCGGATACATTCTCTGTAAAATAGATTTATTAAAAATCTTCAGCAGGATATTCTTTAATTTCAAAATCCAATTTTGAAACTAATTTAATTTCATCACCGCGTTCTTTGGACATTTCATCACCTTCTTCATAGAGCCAATCTACTTTTACTTTATTTCCCGTTGCAGGGATTTTTTCAAGTAACATAATAATTTCCATGATTTGTCTGGCTGAAGAAGAATTGAAATATTCCAAATCAAAAACAAAATTTGTTGCTTTTAAAGGGGCTTTAATATAATCTTCAATCCAATTATAAATAGGTGTATAGAAATCCTTCGGATCTTCAACAATTGAACGTCCTGCAATTTTAAAAATTGAGGCGCCTTTGTCTAAAATAATTTCAGGGCTGTTTTTAGTTTTTTCTAAGTTTATCGGTTCTGACATAATTAAAATTTAACTGTTAAAGAAAAGAAAGAGTAGGTATTGTTGATTTTTATAAATTCATAGTTTATTTTATCAAGTGTTTCTCGTGCTAAATCAATTAATCCCAGACCGGCACTTCCCGAATTGGTTATTTTTCCTTCTCGAAGATATTTTCTGTATAAAGCATTAAGTTCATCAACCGTTTTACTGTTAACCATATTTAACAGATTTTTCAGATTTTCAATTTTGGAATTCAGAATAAAATTTCCTGTTCCGATACGAAAGTTTTTATGATCATATCCTATTTGAAAGATTCCTTCGTGTTTCCCGTTGAGTGCATATGAATGTTTACTTATATTTTGAAGTATTTCTACTAAAAAATGGAATATTTTTTTATGAATTTTTAATGAAACATTTTGCATATTCTCTTCAACCATTTTCAACATCGGACCAACAGCATCTTCTGAATAGTCACCTTTATGCATCATTAAAATATTTTCTTGAGCAACTAATGCTTGAATTTGTTTAGCATCAGATAATGATATTGAAGGAAGTCCGTCATCAATTTTCGGATTTCGTAATTCAATTTGCATAAAAAACATTGATTGTTTATTGTCAACTGTTACAAAATCAAAAGGAAGTTTGCCTTTTGTTTTTCTGACCATTTCAATAAACCCCAATCCTGCGCCGCCTTTTTCATTAATTTGTTTATTTGTCAGAACTTCGCGATAAAGTTTATTTAACTCAGATTTATCGAGTGTATTGACTTGTTCTAACTTTTCCCTGACCATGGGAATTTTATCATTATCAATGAGATTTGCAGAAATCACATAAAATGTATCACCGATATTCCTGGTCATAAAAAATTCAGAATTATCATCTAAACTTATTTCTTCTTCCGAATCAGCATATCTGGAAATATTCTGAAAGCTTTCAATCATCAGAAAAGATAACTTATTTCTTAGTTTTTCATGTCGCTCTTCAACGTTGTCTTTAAACAACTGGGTTGCCATTGTCAGAACATTATTACTAAAACTCCCTCTGTATGAGAAGCTTATAGTATCTTTTTCCAGTAATCTGTAGAATTGATAAATCGTATTAGTTGTCATAGTAGAAATTCTTTGTGGTAAAAATATTACATATTAACCAATTTTGAAAATTTATTTGCTGTTAATTTGATTTTAAATTGAAATTTCTCTTTTTTTCAACAAAATAATATTTTCAATATGGTGCGTATGCGGAAACATATCAACAGGTTGAATTTTATCAATTTTATAGTTTAAATCTAATAAACTGATATCCCTGGCTTGTGTTGCAACATTGCAACTTATATAAATTATTTTTTCAGGATTTGAATTTAATATACTGTTAATCACATTTTTATGCATACCGGCCCTGGGAGGATCAATTATTATAATATCAGGTTTCTCATTATTGTTTATAAAATCATCATTCAGAATATCTTTCATATCACCTGCAAAAAACGATGTATTGTTTATTGAATTAATTTCAGAATTCTTTTTAGCATCTTCAATAGCTTCTTGAACATATTCAATACCGATTACTTTTTTTACTTTACCGGCAATAAAATTTGCAATTGTTCCCGTTCCCGTGTATAAATCGTAAACAATTTCATTTCCCTTAAAATCAGCAAAATCAGAAGCAATTTGATATAAATTTTGAGCTTGTTTTGAATTGGTTTGATAAAAAGATTTTGGACCTATAATGAATTTTATATTACCCATTCTTTCCTGAATATGATCTTTTCCTCTATAGTTAAAAATTTTTAAATCGCTTATACTATCATTTAATTTATTGTTTATTACGTAATTAACTGAAGTAATTTCAGGGAATTTATTTGAAACGGCATCAAGTATGCTGTTTATTTTCTCGGTTTTATTTTCAAAAAAAGACAAAATAATCATTATTTCATCGGTTTCGGAAGTCCTTATTATTAAGTTTCTGAGAAAACCTTCTTTTTTATATAAATTAAAGAAATCAAAATTATTTTTTACGGCAAAATCCTTTATAAAAAGGCGAATTGCATTTGAAGGCGCTTTTTGAAGTAAGCATTCTTTTATATCGAGAATTTTGTCAAATCTGCCGGGAATATGAAATCCCAGACCTTTATAATCATTAATATCATTATCGGTATTAATTTCATCGTGTGTCAGCCAACGTGAATTTGAAAACGAATATTCCAATTTGTTTCTGTAATACGTTGTTTCGGGAGCTGCCAGAATATTGTTTATTTCAGGTAATTCTACTTTTGCAATACGCGTAAGCGTGTCCGTTACTTGTTTTTGTTTGTAAATTAATTGTTCGTTATAACTTAATTGTTGACGTGTACAACCGCCGCATACCCCAAAATGTATACAAGGAGCGTCAATTCTTTTTTCGGAATATTTGTGAAATTTTACCGGGTAGCCTTCTTTATAACTTTTTTTCTTTTTATTAATTTGCACATCAACAATATCACCCGGAACTGTTTTTGAAACAAAAATTGTTAAATCGCCTTGTTCAGGATTCTGATTTTTTACTTTCCCGACAGCTTTTCCTTCAATTGCTAAATCAATGATTTCAACATTCTCATATAGAGGGTAGCGTTCTCTTTTTCGTCTTGCCATTTGTAATAACTCTAATTTTTCGGCAAATATATCTAAAAAGAAAGATTTAAAGCAATTTATTGATATTCATAACAACCGATATCGGGTGCAGGATCATTAATTCTGCTTATATTGTT
>JAOZQB010000030.1:0-12708 GCA_029932445.1 Bacteroidales bacterium
CAGAAAATAAAGATGAAATATGGGTAGCAATTGATAGGTTAGATGCTGTTTTTCAAGAAAACTTCCAATTAGAAGCCAATGCTTTAAAAACATTATTTCAGGTGTATATAGATTTTATGAAATATGATAAGATTAGGCTTTTAATTTTCTTTCGGGATGATATTTGGAATCGTATTATTGATTCTGGTTTTAGAGAATCAAGCCATATAACAAGAAAAGAAAAAATTGATTGGGACGAGAATTCCCTTTTTCACTTAATAATGTCTCGATTTATCAAAAACCAAGAATTACTTGAATATTTTGATATTGATAAGGTTAACCTTAAATCAAAAGAACAAAAATTAAATCTCTTTTATAAAATATTTCCTGCAAAAATTAAGTCTAATGGTGACTTTAATTTTAGGTGGATTAATTCAAGAATAGAAGATGCTAATCATAATACTTCACCTAGAGAGTTAATACATTTAATAAATACAGCAATAAAAAAGGAAATTAAATTACTTTCAGAAGAAAATAAAAATGAATACGAATATTTAATAAGTGAAGCGTCATTATTGAAAGCAATGAAGGAAGTTTCAAAAACAAAACTAGATACAATTATAGCAGAATACCCAAATTTACAGCAATTCATTTATAGATTAAAAAAGAAAAAAATCAGGTCAAAATCAGAAGATTTAAAAATATATTGGGGATGTAGTAGAAAAGAAGTTACTGTGATTGCAGGTAATCTTGTGAAAATAGGAATTATTAGAAATGAAAATGAATTTAATGAAGGAAAAGAACCTTTATATTACATTCCTATGCTGTATAGACCGGCATTAGGCTATTCTGTTATATAAAAAATTACGGTTGGCAATCGAGTAGATGGCTGACGAAGTAATCTCCGCCAGTACACCTCTCACACCACCGAACGTACGGGTCTCGTATTCGGCGGTTCATCAGAAAAAAGATAATTTGAACTGATGCTCAGGCATAGTTCTGCAAGATTTTAAAAATTTAGCTAAATGCAAGTTAGCAAGTTAACGCTCTCTTACTCCCGTACTAATCATAGCCTTCACTGTTGCATTTATTACTTTAACTTGGGAAATAAAATATTATCATATAACAACTTTAATATCAGCAGAATTATATTTCCTGAAGCACACTATTTATTTTCGGAAATTTTTTCATATAAACGGTCTAATTTATCGGAAGCACGTTTAAAAAACTGATACCTGTTTACTTGAGAAATCCCGCTGATTAAGTCCGATTTTTTTATCAGATTTTCAAGCCATGCTCTCGAATCCTCCACAAAGCCGGGATTCCCGGTCGTAATTTTATTAAATGTATGCACACTTAAATAAACGGATTCAATTTCACCTTTTTTTGTAAATATACAATTATTTCCTATTTCTATATGACTGTGATACAACATAAAACTTCCCTCATCGGATTGTTTCATTTTTTTACTGCTCATTTCGGCTTGTTTATTCAAGGTATCAATTTCTTCTCGAGCCTGTGAGCATACGGTTAAAGCATCATCCTGCGTTTCAAAATAGCCGGCATCCCAATAAAACTCAATTTGTTTAATTAAACTGTTAATGGTTTCATCCGTCCAAATTTCAATTGACGGAATATTTTGATACACTTCATAAATTTCTTTCCCGATTTCGGCAAACTCCGGACTTACATGCGAAACAGAAAATTTTTTACCGTCTAATAACGGTACACCTACCACTGCTTTCATCCAATAAAACATTTTAAAAGCTGATAATTCGGGATATTTAAAATGATGAAAAATAGGAACATCAATAGCCGCATAAATAATTTGCTTGTTTTTTGCCCGAGCAATTTGTTTCATATCATTAAAAATTGTCGAGAGATAGGTATGAAAACCGTCAGGTGATTTTAATTCATCGTAATGAAAAGCAATATTTTTTGCCTGGTGGGTAAATAAATCAAAAGAAATTCGATAATGCGTGCATAATTCATACACTTCATTAACGGTCAATAAGGTTTCACCCCGAAGACGCCTGTAAACACTGTCGGTACTGATCTCTAAAACATCTGCCAATTCGTCAGCCAACGATGCGGATTCAGGAATAATATCTTTTATTCTGTTTAAGAAATTAATTTGTAAATCAGCATCTTTTTTCATAAATCATTATATTCTTTCAATTTTTGCTCCCAAAGCATTTAATCGAGTATCAATATTTTGATAACCTCGGTCAATTTGCTCAATATTATGAATGGTACTGGTTCCGTTTGCCGACATAGCTGCAATAAGCAAAGCAATTCCGGCACGAATATCCGGTGAAGTCATTGTGGAAGCTCGCAAGCAAACCTCTCTGTTTAAGCCGATTACTGTTGCTCTGTGCGGATCGCATAAAATTATTTTCGCACCCATATCGATTAATTTATCGACAAAAAATAAGCGACTCTCAAACATCTTTTGATGGATTAAAACACTGCCTTTTGCTTGTGTTGCCGTTACCAAAATGACACTCAAGATATCCGGTGTCAAACCGGGCCAAGGAGCATCGGCAATAGTCATTATCGAACCGTCAATAAAAGATTCTATTTCATAATTTTCATAAGTCGGAATTCGAATATCATTACCGACTTGTTGAACATGAATACCGAGTTTGGCAAATGCAGGAGGAATCATTCCCAAATCATCAAGATTCACGTTTTTTACGGTAATATCCGAAGCATTCATTGCTGCCAAACCGATAAAACTTCCGACTTCAATCATGTCAGGCATAATCGTATGTGTACATCCTCCGAGAGCATCAACACCTTCAATCATAAGCAGATTGGAACCGACCCCGCTGATTTTTGCACCCATTGAATTCAGCATTTTACTGAGTTGCTGTAAATACGGTTCACAGGCGGCATTATAAATAGAAGTTTTTCCTTTTGCAAACACAGAAGCCATTAAAATATTAGCTGTTCCGGTAACCGATGCCTCATCCAATAACATATAAGCACCTTGTAATTTTTTTCCTTCAACGGAATAAATACCGTTTTGGGCATCATAATTAAATTTAGCACCGAGTTTTTCAAAGCCGAAAAAATGAGTATCTAATCTTCTTCTGCCTATTTTGTCTCCGCCGGGTGCAGGAATAAAAGCTTTTTTAAATCGTGCCAACAAAGGACCCAAAATCATGACAGAACCTCTCAAGCGAGCGCCTTGACTCCTGTATTCTTCAGTTTTAAGATAATCTAAATTAATTTGCTTTGCTCTGAAAAGATAGTCGGACGAATTTAATTTTTGAACTTCTACGCCTAATTTTTCAAGTAATTTAATAAGGTTATTTACATCCAAAATATCCGGAATATTATTAATTCGGACTTCATCGGGTGTTAATAAAACGGCACAAATAATTTGCAAAGCTTCATTTTTTGCCCCTTGAGGTATTAACTCACCTTTTAAACGTGTTCCTCCCGTAATTCTGAAAGATGCCATATCTGATTATCTCAAATAATATTTTAAAATCTCGAATCTTAAACTTTGAATCAAAAACTATAAAGCAATTATTTTCTTTTATATTTTTGTTTTTGTTTTTGTAGTTGCGAATGTTGTTGTTTTTTCTTACTGCTGACTAATCGATGAGAATCGCTTAAAACAATATCTTTACCGATTTCAATTTTTCCGTCGGAAAGCTCTTTGATTTTATTAAAAATAAACTCATCCGTAACCATATCTTTACTCCATGTAAGATAAAGTTTTTTCATGTGATTAGCAATTAAAGCCGTGAGCAATTTTTTTTCTTCTCCGTCTTCCATTTCAACCGCATATTTCAACATATCAACAATATTTTTGCCGAAATGCTTGTATCGAAAATTCTTTGATTTATAAGGAATTTTCTCGGGTTCATGTGCGAAAGTTGTTGTTTTGGGTGCCGGAAAAGGTGAATCTTCTCCTAATTTAAATTCAGACATAATTACGAGATGATCCCATAATTTATGTTTAAAGTCTTTTAAATCTCTTAAATACGGATACATTTTACCCATCAAATTAATGATACCGTCAATGTATTTTTTTCGTTCTTCTTTGTCTTCAATTGCTGTTGCATTTTCAACCAGCTTTTGCACATTTCGACCGTATTCAGGCAAAATGAGTTTGTTTAAAGTTGTGTTATATTCCATTCTTTTTAAATATTTTCCAAAGATACTTTTTTTTAATAATTATGTGTTAAAATTATTAATTATCCTTTTTGATTGTTAACCCTAATTATTCATACATTTTTGATTCTTCATGAATAATTCCGGTTAATCGTTCTTTATTTAATTACTTCGAGTTTTGCAAATTTAAGCAACAGATTTCTTTTGCCCGCCGATTTAAAATCAATCAAAGCTTTTGTGTTCGGAAACTCACCTTCCGTTTTCAGTACGCTGCCGATTCCGAATCGACTATGTTTTACGGTAACACCTTCGATAATTTCCTTAATTTCCGCCGGTGTTGAAGAAACCGATTTATCAATCTTTTTCAGATTTCGATTATAATTGGGTTTTGCAAGCGAAACAGGTTTTTCTGTTTTAGCTTCTTTCTTTTTAAAAGATCGTGAAACAGCACTGTGTTTCGTATTATTTGAAAACAGATTTGATTGTTTCGATTCTTCTTTGAGATCATTTTCAAAAGCACTGAAAAAATCAACATATTCCGATTTTATATCTCGTATAAATCGACTCGGAGTGCAATCATAAAGTTGCCCCCACTTATATCTTTGTCCGGCATAGGTCAAAATCAATTCTTTTTCAGCTCTTGTCATTGCCACATAAAAAAGCCGACGTTCTTCTTCCAAATCTTTCGGTGCAAAAGCACTCATTTCCGAAGGAAATAATTTTTCTTCCATTCCGACAACATACACATTCATGAATTCCAGCCCCTTAGAGGAATGAATAGTCATTAATGTAACTTTATTACGATCTTCGTCTTTTTCATTATCTTCATTTGTTAACAAAGCAACTGATTCTAAATAATGATTTAATTTATTCTCTTCCGGTTCGGACGTTTCAATAAATTCTTTTAATCCGTTAATTAATTCCTGAACATTTTCATGCTTTGCAAGAGCTTCGGGTGATTTATCCGCAAACAAATCTTTTAAAATACCGCTTGTCTCTGCTACTTCTTTTCCTAATTCATAAGCATTAATTTCAGTAAGTTTTGCAGTAAATTCACGAATAAGGTTTGAGAAAACAGCTATTTTATTTACTGCTCCGCTGTTTAATCCGATATTTAAACCGTTCAGTTTTACAATAACTTCCCACATTGATACGGCATTCTCATTAGCAAACGATTCAATTTTATCAATCGTAGTTTTGCCGATACCTCTTTTAGGATAATTAATAATACGTTTTAAAGATTCATCATCTCTTTTATTTACGATAAATTTAAAATAGGCCAATAAATCTTTTATTTCTTTTCTTTGATAGAAAGATAAACCGCCGTAAATTTTATACGGAATTTTATTTCTTCTGAATGCTTCCTCAAAAATACGTGATTGGGCATTGGTTCGATAAAGTACTGCATGATCGGAATATTTCGTTCGGTCAATATTAACTGATTCCAAAATTTTATTTGCCACAATAAAACCCTCTTCATTATCCGTAAGTGCTTCAATAATTTTTATTTTCTCACCGTCTTCATTTTTTGAATAAACCGTCTTTTTAATACGTTCCGTGTTTTTATCAATAACAGAATTTGCCGCTTCCGTAATATTTTTCGTAGAACGGTAATTTTGTTCCAATTTAAACAGTTGATAATCTTTATAATCGTTTTTAAAATTCAGAATATTTTCGATTTTAGCTCCTCTGAAAGAATAAATACTTTGAGCATCATCTCCGACAACACACACATTTTTGTGAAGTTCCGCCAATTTATTAATAATCAGATACTGAGAAAAATTAGTATCTTGGTATTCGTCAACCAATATATAATCAAACTTTTTCTGATATTTTTTCAGAATATCGGGATGATCACGAAAAAGGATGTTTGTTTTCAAAAGTAAATCATCAAAATCCATGGCACCGGCCTTAAAACATCGCTGTGCATAAATTTTATAAATACGATATACTTCCGGTTTACGTGATTTCTCATCTTGTGTTTTTAATTCTTGGACATTTTCATAAGCTTTTGCAGTAATTAAATTATTTTTAGCTCCTGAAATTCTTCCGTAAACACTTGCAGGTTTATAAATTTTATCATCTAACTGCAATTCTTTAATGATACTTTTAATAATGCTTTTTGTATCTTGTGTATCATAAATCGTAAAACTTGACGGATACCCCAAAGTTTCAGCTTCTTTTCTCAAAAATTTTGCAAAAACGGAATGAAACGTTCCCATCCATAAAGATTTCACGTGCTCCTCTCCTATTAAAGAAGCAATTCGTTCTTTCATTTCTTTGGCTGCTTTATTGGTAAATGTCAACGCCAAAATACGCCAAGGTTTAACGCCGTTTGCCAGTAAATGAGCAATTCGGTACGTTAACACACGCGTTTTTCCGGAACCGGCTCCGGCAATTACCAAGGAAGGTCCTTTGGTATTTATTACAGCTTCTTTTTGAGCTTTATTTAATTGGTCTAAATAGTTCTGCACGAAAAAAATTTTAATATAATATCTGTTCTGATATGAGAAAATCAATCTAAGAAAGGGCAAAAATAAAAAGGATGTTAAATATCTTGTTAAAATTTTAAAGTATTTATAAAATATTTTTTAAAAATCAATGTTAAAAAAAGATACTTTGTTGTTTTACAGGATTTATTAATTTTGCATAAAATATCTTAAAGTGAAAAGACTCATCATATTTGTTCTGTTTCTGTTACCGCATATTGCATTTTCGCAATTAAACATAAGTATTACAAGCAATCTTGTTCCTTTATATCCTTCAGACGGTGATACTTTAAGCGGATGCAGAGAGGATTCAGTAATCATATTTAAAGCAACGGTTACCGACGGCGGTTCTCCCGTTACAAATGCCGAATATTATTGGGATTTTGATGACGGAACAACAACTTTCGGAACGGATAAAGATTCTGTCACAAATCAATATACTGACGGCGGCGGCTATCGTGTAAAATTGAAAGTAATTGATGCAAGCATGCAGGAAGGCTTTAAAATATTACCCGTAAAAATTGCCGTAGCTCCCGATTATTCAAAAACAAAAGTTGATTTACCCGAAGATGTTAACGGAATATGCAAAGGAAGTTCCGGGAAATTATTAGGAACAGCATTTCCGAAAGAATGGAAAGATACCGTCATATACGAAATTACAGAAGATCCCTCAATTGAAGTTTCTGATATAAAACCCTATCAATCAAGCTTATCTTTTGATGAATTTCCGGAAGGAACAACATACAATGTCGGTGATATTGATTCAATCGGTATTAATCTGGAACATTCCGATATGGGAAATTTGCAAATTAAGTTAACTTGCGAAAACGGAACATCGGTTATTTTAAAAGATTATGATGCCGGCAATCATGCTTATCTCGGTGAACCCGTTGATGACGAAGCAAGTTCCGAAGCCGGAACACCTTATCAATATTATTGGTCGAATGCTTCTTCATCAGGGACGATTAACAGCACAACTTTAAGCCCGATACCCGAAGCCGCTTATTTGCCTGAGCAAAGTTTTAATACCTTTGCCGGTTGTCCGATGAACGGAACTTGGACTCTTGATATTACCGATAATCAAATAACGGATAACGGATTCATTTTTTCTTGGTTTATTAAATTTAAGAAAGATATTGAGCCGAAAAAATGGACCTTTACTGATACACTTTTACAATATAAAACTATTAACGGTATTATCTACGGAACTTTTTGGGAAGGGAAAAATGCCGGAGGTACAACTATTTTAACAAACGGTGATACCATTATCGGGAATGCATCGGCAGCTCCCGATGTTTACGGAGGACACGGGTATAAATTTCATGTCATTAACAATTTCGGTTGCCCGCAAGACACAACCGTTATATTAACCGTTGAAGAAGCAAGTGCAAAGGCAACACCGGAAGGAGGTGAAGCAAAATTAGACGTTAAATTTGAAAATACGACAAGCTGGGCAAGTGAAAAAGAATGGGATTTCGGTGATAAAAGCCCTGCGGAACTTATTATTGAAGAAGATACTGTTTCTCATAAATATCTTGAAAAAGGTACTTACAGTGCGATTCTGACTGTTACCGATGATAAGGGATGTGTGGATAGGGATACGATAGCTATTGAAGTTCTTGTTGAACCTTCAAAATTGGAAAATGTACCGAATGTTTTCACACCCAATGGTGACGGCATTAATGATTTTTTTAAATTCTCGGAAGAAAATTTGAAAGGAATGAAAGAATTTCATATGACTATTTATAACCGCTGGGGGCAAAAAGTTTATGAAACATACAATACTGAAGCAGAAGAAATCAGCTGGGACGGTAAAAATAAGCTCGGATTTACCGTTTCACCGGGAGTTTATTATTATGTTATAACAGCTGAAGGGAAAGACGATAAGATTTATAAAGGTGACAGAGGGAGTAAAAAAAATAAACAGCAAACAACTACCCCTGATGAAAATACGATAAGCACAGGAGCAAAAGGGATTATTCACGTGTTTAGATAAAGATTAAAGAAATCAATACATTTCCGAAAGTTCAAAACTTTCGAAATGTTGTTTTATAAATTATCTTGGCTTTGGTTTAATATTCCGTTGTTATTATACTAATTGAGGTGCTAAGCAACTATTTTAATTTTATTCTGTCTCTGATTTATTAAAAAGTGTTGTTATAAGTAACAGTTGCTAAGCACCTTACAACAACCAACACTATTCTAAACTAAAGCCATTATCTTTTACCACTCGAAATCCGATTGTTGCATTTTCGGTACCGGGTTTTGACGCACGGCGATTTGTTACACGTAACATCTCAGGCGTATTATACCAAGAACCGCCTCGATGCACTTTCATTTGTCCGTTTTCAGGTCCTTGCGGATTTCTTTCGGGAGCAGATTTATAATATTCGGGAGAATACCAATCGGCACACCACTCGGCAACATTACCGCTCATATCAAAAAGATTTGCTCTGTTTGATTTTTTCTGTCCTGTTTTGTGCAATTGATTTTCGGAATTTTTTCTGAACCAAGCAACTTCTTCCGGTGTATTACTTCCGGCATAATTATATTTTCGGAAAATATAGGAAAAAAATATTTGTTTACCGCCTTTTGCGGCATATTCCCATTCGGTTTCCGAGGGCAATCTTCCGCCGACATATTTGCAATACGCATCGGCACCGTACCAACTGACAAAAGTTACCGGATAATCTTCAAAACCGGTTTCTGTATAATAACTTGAGTCTTTTTGATAAATTCGACATTTTAAATTCTTATACGTTCCGTTTAAATTAATGTATTTTCGTAAAAGCAATGCATCCGGTTTTACCGAATTTAAAAATGTGCAGAACGCTTTATTTACAACTTCATATTTACTTATATAAAAACCACTTACATATATTTTCCGCATCGGTTTTTCATCATCGTCACCGGCATTATTTCCTATTTTGAAATAGCCGCCTTCTATAAAAATAAAACCGGAATCATTTGTTTGAGCCGAAATCTTGTTTGTTGTAAAAACAATACAAAAGAAAACTAATATTGTCGCAAATTGTTTCATTTCTTTCGATATTAAGCCGGTTTTAATTATGTTTGCATGCAAAATTAATGAATATTAATCAAAATGTACTTTAAAGATAAAATAGTTTGGATAACGGGTGCATCTTCCGGAGTTGGTGAGGCAATGGTTTATGCTTTTAATAATGAACAGGCACAATTAATTATTTCATCGCATGAGCCGGAAGAATTAGAACGCGTAAAAAATAATTGCAAATTTGAGCCCGAAAACATTTTTGTTTTACCCTTTAATTTATCGGAACATGATAAAATTCCCGATTTGGTTAAAACAGTTATTAATAAATTTAAAAAAGTTGATATCCTGTTCAATATCGGAGGAATAAGCCAACGAGCATTAGCAAAAGATACCATAATTGATGTTGATAAACGAATTATGAATATCAATTACTTCGGAACAATCATTCTCACGAAAGCGTTATTGCCCGAAATGATACAAAACAAATCCGGGCATATTGCCGTTATGACAAGTTTAGCCGGAAAATTTGCAATACCTTTACGTTCGGCATATGCTGCATCAAAACATGCTTTACACGGTTTTTTTGATACATTAAGAGCCGAAGTTTATAACAATAATATAAAAGTTACTTTATTTTGTCCTGCATATATCAACACAAATATTGCTAAAAATGCACTGACAAAAGACGGAACTCCTCAAAATTTTAATGATCCGGGTATGGAAAAAGGAACATCTCCCGAAGATTTTGCAAAGTTGGCATTAAAATCAATCAAAAAAGGTAAAGAAGAAGTTATTTCCGGCGGAAAAGAAAAATACGGAGTTTATTTAAAACGTTTCTTTCCGAAATTATTTTCAAGAATTATAAGAAAAGCAGATGTCAGATAATACGATATACCAATTTACGGCAAAAACCTTTCACGGATTAGAAAAAATACTTGCATCCGAAGTAAAAAAAATCGGTGCTTCCGAAATTAAAATATTAACTAGAGCCGTTAGTTTCAAAGGAGATATTGAAGTGATGTATCGTGCTAATTATGAAGTAAGAACAGCTTTAAACATTCTGCAAAAGATTACAGAATTTACGGCAAATTCTTCTGATGAACTTTATGAAAAAACAAAAAAAATAATTTGGGATGATTTCATTAAACTTGAAGAAACATTTTCAATTGATAAAACCATTCATTCAAACATTCATAAACATTCACAATTTGCTGCTTTAAAAACCAAAGATGCGATTGTTGATTTTTATAATGAAAAATATCAACAACGCCCGTCAGTGAACATCAAAAGTCCGGATAAAAAGATAAATCTTCATATTAACGGAACCAAATGTACACTTTCTGTTGATACTTCCGGAGATGCTTTATTTAAAAGAGGATACCGAAAAGATACCGGTCCTGCTCCCTTGAATGAGGTTTTGGCTGCCGGAATTGTAATGCTTACCGATTATAAAAATATTGATTATTTCTACGATCCGATGTGCGGTTCCGGAACAATACTGATTGAAGCAGCAAGAATTTTCATGAATATTCCGCCTGCATACAACAGAAAGAAATTTGCTTTTCACAAATTCTCAAACTATGACTATCAATTATGGAATAAAGTAAAACGCGAAGCTGAAAAAAAGATAAATAAAGAAATTTCCCTAAAAATTATAGGCACAGACATTGAAGATGAACTTATTAAAATAACAAAAAAGACTATTTCGGAAACCGGATTGAGAGATTACATTAAAGTTCAAAGAAAAGATTTTATCAATACAAAATTTGAAAATAAAAAAGGCTTAATTGTTACAAATCCTCCTTATGACGAAAGAATAAAATCATTGGATATTAATAAATTATATAAAGATATGGGAGATACCTTGAAAAAAGGATATAAAAATTGGTCCGGTTATATTTTTTCGGGAAATATGAATGCCGTAAAAAATATCGGACTAAAACCTTCACTAAAACATCAATTATATAACGGAAAAATTGAATGCAAACTTTTAAAATATGATTTATATTAAAAAAATCAGAATTATTTTTTATATTTGTTCATTCAATTTGAAACCTAAATCGAATTATGTCTTTTGATTTGTTAGAATGGTATAAAAAAAATACCGACGAAAAGATATTGTATTCTTTCTTGGGACCGGTTTCAGAAGATATTATTAGTTCTATTCTGGACAAAATTGAAAATATTTTAACTGAGAAAGAGACAGATTTAAAAACATTCAAAAAGATTTATCATATTTCGGTTGAAGCATTACAGAACTTATATCATCATTCGGATTCGCCAAATCAGAAAGGTAATGCAATTGAGAATAATATTGTTTTTATTCTTAAGAAAGAAGCTAATCCTGCAAAAATAAATAATAAATTTAATATTTTAACCGGTAATTTTATTAATAAATCGAATACAAGATTGTTGAAAGAACGTATTGACCAATTAAATTTTTTGTCAAAAGATGAAATAAGAACACTTTATAAATTAATATTGAACAATAATGAATTTTCGGAAAAAGGCGGCGGCGGTCTCGGAATGATTGATTTGGTTAAGCGTTCGGGCAATAATTTAAGTTATAATTTTTATAATTTTGACAATGATTACATTTTTTTTACCTTAAGAATTGCAATTTAGAAATATGATTATTAAATTTGTCATTTAAGAAAAACAATAAATACTAATATGGAGTCTATAAGAATTGAAAAAACACGGAAAACACCTGATATTACTTTTAATGCAGAATCAGGGAAATTACAAATTGAAGGGAAATCAATTCCCGAGAACTCAATTGAGTTTTATAAACCTTTAGTTGATTGGTTGGAGGAGTACGGTAAAACGTCTCACGATGCAACTGAAGTTAATATAAAACTGGAATATTTCAATACCAGTTCTTCAAAATGTATCTTGGATGTTTTTAAGAAATTAGAAACAATCCACAAAGAAAATAATAATGTTATCATTAACTGGTATTATGAAGAAGATGACGAAGACATGCTTGAAGCAGGTGAAGATTATCAATCGATATTAAAGATACCGTTTAAAATGATAGAAATGGAAGAATAATTATCAGGAATTATAGACTACTTATACAATTCACATTAAAACGAG
>JAOZQB010000030.1:12808-19066 GCA_029932445.1 Bacteroidales bacterium
ACCGGAAGAATAATTATCAGGAATTATAGACTACTTATACAATTCATATTAAAACAAGAAGTTATTGCTTTTCGTTTTTTTTATGAGAATAATGTATTTCTTTCTGCATCAAGTCGCAAAAAAACAAACAAAAATAATGAAAATGAAAATAAAGAAGACCCTCCGTAACTGAAGAAAGGCAGCGGAATGCCTATAACAGGTGCCAAACCGATTGTCATAGCAACATTAACCGCATAATGAAAAAACAAAACAGATGCTAAAGAATAACCGAAAATTCTTGTATAAACTGATTTCTGTCGTTCGGCAATTTTCAAAATTCTGAATAATAATATCGTAAAAATTATTATTACACCGGAGGTTCCGATAAATCCCCATTCTTCACCAACGGTGCAAAAAATAAAATCAGTATCTTGCTCAGGAACAAAATTAAATTTTGTTTGTGTTCCTTTCAGATAACCTTTGCCGGAAAATCCGCCGGAGCCTATCGCAATTTCAGATTGATGAACATTATACCCCACACCTGTTATATCTTTTTCGATTCCGAAAAGCACATTAATGCGTGTTTGTTGATGCTCTTTTAAAACATTATTAAAAACATAATCAACAGAATACGCAGAACCGATATAAAACAATAATAATAGCGGAATAATAAATTGCAATAACTTACCTTTATTAAAAACACGAATCATTTTAATTACGGAAACAATCGAAACCGAAATTAATAAAATAATATTTACGGGAATATTCTTTCTGAAAAATATAATATACATAAAACCAATAATGCTTAATCCTATTATTAATAATGCTGCAAGACGTGTTTCTCGTTTATTCCCGGTTAAAATTCTGTATATCAATAAAATCCCTATTATTAATATTATAAATAATGTATTGAGACTAATAAAGAAAACCGAAATAAATACAAGAATTTCAATAAAAATAATAACCAAAATATAGAACGGCAAACCTTGTCTGTAAAGAACAAAAATAAAAGATGCAAAAACTAAAGCAGAACCGGCATCACCTTGCAGTAAAATTAAAAAAGCCGGAAAAGCAATTATAAATAATAAAATAATTAAGTCCCTGAAATTTGACATTATTTTAAGTCCTTCTCGTCCGGCAAACTTAGCTAAAGCAAGAGCGGTCGCTAATTTAGCAAATTCTGCAGGTTGCAATTTAAAATTTCCGATTATAAACCACGATCGTGAACCGCCTGTTTTATCTCCGATAAACAATACAAGAACCAATAATAATATGATAAATCCATAAATATAATATGAAACGGTCGGGATGATATGAACTTCCAAAAACAAAATTCCGATTAAAAACAGCACATTTATCAATATCATTATCAGCTCTTTACCATATCTGGACGAAAAACTGAAGCCACTGCCGTCATAAGACGAAGAATAAATATTCATCCAACCTGCCGTTATCAATAAAAAATAAAGCAACAAAGTAATTAAGTCAATTTTTTGAATAACTTTTGATTTCATATTATATTTAACTTCATTATTTATTCTTAATTAAATTTGCTTCACTTATTCTTTTTAATAACCAAGGTCGAGAAATCGAATCGGTTAAATATTTTTCAATTATCATACTTGCAATAGGAGCTGCCCATGTTGAACCGTAACCGGCATTTTCCACATAAACAGAAACAGCAATTTTCGGATTATCTTTAGGAGCAAAGGCAATAAAAACAGAATGGTCTTTTCCGTGCGGATTTTGAGCCGTACCGGTTTTCCCGCAAATATCTAATCCGGGAACGTATGCTAACATACCGGTTCCTCCGGAAACAACCGCTTCCATAGCATCTTTTACAGGTTGATAATATTTTTCATTAACTTTTGAATAATGCTTTTCTTTATATTTTTTATCAATTCCGGCAGCTCCGATATCTTTCACTATATGCGGGATAATATACCATCCTTTATTAGCAATAATTGCAGTCATATTTGCCGTTTGTAAAGGGGTAAATCCCAGTTCACCCTGCCCTATTGCCAATGAAATAATTGTATTATAATTCCAATGTCCTTTTCCGTAATATCGATCATAATATTTATGAGAATATAAAATTCCTTGTTTTTCAAAGTCTAAATCTGTCCCGAGTTTTGTTGCTAAACCAAAAGATTTCACATAAGTTCTCCAATCTTCATAAGCATTTGCATAATTTTCGAAACGTTTATCCGAAATTATAAGCTTTAACACCGTACAATAATATGCATTGCTGGACATTTGAATCGATTTTTTAAAAGAAACGGCACCGCTGACATGATCTTTTACAATATGTGTTCCGGCATCATAACCGTTAAGAACAAAAACAGTTCTGTCCGTAATTAATCCTTTTTGCAGAGCAATTAATGCATTAATCGGTTTAAAAGTTGAACCCGGCGGATACATCGAACGTAAAGTACGATTAAACAATGGTTTATTTTTTTGATATTCAATCTTTCTGTAATTTTCGGCTAATTTCTTTCCTATAAATAAATTCGGGTCATAAGTAGGGCTTGTAACCATAGCAAGAATTTCGCCCGTTAAAGGTTCAATCGCTACAATACTTCCTATTTTATTTTGCATTAAGAATTCACCTAATTTCTGCAATTCAATATCTAACGAAGAAACAATATTTTTCCCGGCAAGTGCTTGTTTGTTATAAGAACCTTTTTTATATGGCCCTTGTACTCGACCTAAAACGTCAACCATAAAAACTTCAGTCCCTTTATCACCTCTCAAATCAGTTTCATAAACTTTTTCTATTCCGCTTTTACCGACATAATCACCTGACTGATAATAGGTATCATTTTTCAATTCATCAACATTAACTTCGCCTAAATAACCCAGAACATTTGCAGCAACAGGAAAGGGATAAGTTCTTAATGAACGTTTTTCCGTATAAAAACCGGGATATTTATATAAATTTTCGGCAATACGGGCATATTCCTCTCCGTTGATTTGTTTTTTCAGTATTACCGGTTTATAGGAGTACTTTTTTTTCTTAAATACTGAAACTAAATCTTTTTTTGATATTCCGATTAAATTACAAAAAGTCACAGTGTCAAAAGCTTCAATACTTCTGGGAACAACCTTTAAATCGTAGGTACTTTGATTTGCAACTATTATTTTTCCGGTTCGATCAAAGACAAAACCTCTTGAAGGATATATTGTTACATGCCTTAAAGTATTATTTTCAGCCGAAAGCTTAAAAGAATCATCAATTACTTGAATGTAAAACAACTTGGCAATAAAAACTAATGCTGAAATGCTAAATATGAAACTTATGATGAAGCGTTTTGTTTTCAACTATTTTACGAGATTAAATAATAAAATTTAATTATATTTTTTTTCGATTAATTTATTTTTTAATATTTCTTATTGAGTATTTTTTCCGAATAAAAATTGGCTTAATAAAACTAAAATCAAAACTAAAAATGTTGAAATAAGAGCCTTATACAACGTTAAGAAAAAATTTGAGAAACTGAATTCAAGAAATAACCAATACAATAAATTGTGAATAAAAACTAAAATGAATGCATATTTCAAAAACCATAAAAACCCGTATTGAAATATACCGGGTTTTGTATCAGGCAAATAGCCGTCACGAGGATTTAAAATTTTCAATATTAAAGGACGAAAAAATGCAACAAACACAAGTGACGCGGCATTAACTCCGCCGGTATCCGCAAACATATCAAGTGATAATCCTAAAAAGAAAGCTGACAGTAATAAAAGCCATCCTGAAATCTCAAAAGGAAGAATCAGAATTAATAAAACATAAAAATTAATATTAATTCCGAATTTTGTTAAAGAGATATTATTCAACAAAAAAACTTGAAGAAAAATCAACAATAAAAATAAGCCGACATTTTTTAATAAAACATTCAGTGTCAAAACAAAACTTTTTAGTAATTGTTCGTCAAAGATAAAGAATATTTATAAAAATTTCTTGTAAAATACTTTATAAATTTAAAATGTATTTATTACATTATATAAAGTATCTCTTTCAATCGGGATTCTTTTAACATCTTTAACAAGTTTTACCAAGTCATTTGTTGTCATCTTCGGATTTTGATCCTCAGCACCCGCCATTGAATAAATTTTTGTACTGTCATCAATAGTTCCGTCAATATCATCAACACCGAATGATAAAGAAAGTTGTGCAATTTCTTTTCCGATGCTCGGCCAATAGGCTTTCAAGTGCGGAAAATTATCAAGATAAATTCTCGAAACTGCAAAATTTTTTAAATCTTCAATAGATGTTACTTCTCCGATATGCGACATACTGTTATTTTCTTTTCTGAATTTTAGGGGAATGTATGTATTAAAACCGCCGGTTTTGTCTTGCAATTCGCGAAGTTTTGACATATGATGAACTCGGTGCTCATATTTTTCAACATGACCGTATAATATTGTTGCATTTGAAGGAATACCGACTTTATGAGCTGTTTCGTGAATAGTCAGCCACATATCCGTTGACGCTTTTTCGTCACAAATTTCTTTACGAATATCGGAATGAAAAATTTCGGCACCGCCTCCGGGGATAGAATCTAAACCGTATTCTTTTAATTTAAGTAAACCGTCTTCTAAGGACAATTTTGCTTTTTTAATCATATATTCCAATTCTACGGCCGTAAATGCTTTGATATGAATGTTCGGAATAATCTCTTTAATTTTTTGCATCATTTCACCGTAATAATGCAAATCTCTTTTCGGGTGTACACCTCCTACAATATGAACTTCGGTAACTCCTGTATTTTTATATGATTCAACTGTTTTTAATATTTCGTCTATGGTAAATTCCCAAGCACCTTCTTGACCTATTTTTCGAACATAAGAACAAAACTTACAATTATAAATACAAATATTTGTAGGTTCTATGTGAAAATTTTTATTAAAATACGTTTTATTTCCGTGTTTTTGTTCTCTGATAAAATTTGCCAAAACTCCTAAAAAACCAAGTTCGCCTTTTTCATATAATAATATTGCTTCATCATCGCTGATTCGAATATTATTTACAATTTTTTGAGCAATATTTTTTAAATCTATATCAAGACCTTCAGCATTTAACAATGTCAGTATGTTTGAATTCATTTTCTTATTTTTATTCATTCTAAATTAATAAGCGGATGCAATTATAAATAAAATACCCCTGATATAAGAATATCAAGGGTATAAAAATTCATTTTTATTCAAAAAACGTTAAAATAAAAAACGTGTTCTTATTTCTGAGGGATTTCACTTGAAACAGATAATTTCTTACGTCCTTTTCTGCGTCTTGAATTTAAAATATTTCTTCCGCTTGCAGTTGCCATACGTTCTCTGAATCCGTGTTTATTTTTTCTTTTTCTGTTTGAAGGTTGAAACGTTCTTTTCATTGCTTTAAATTTTACTTATTTTTCCTATCTGATTTTCAGGGATGCAAAGGTATTATTTTTTTATTTTCTGCAAAAATAATCTGATTTTTTAAATCATTAATTTCAATCTTTCCTTTAAAAGTTATGATTTTTGCGTGAAAACTGCCTTTTTATTGCTGTATATCAATTATTTTTTGCTTAAGCTTGAAGATAAAAACTGCAGAAGTCTGGGACTTCCGAATACCCCGAATTACCTTACCTGCAGCAAGCAGAAAATTCGGGGCTGTTTATTTAACTGAAAATCTGTATTATTTACTGAACTCACGTTAAAAATAATAATACGTTTAAAAAGTATTATCTGTATACTTTTTTATCCGTGAATAATGTCATCAGTTTTTTGCAATAAACGAGAAATTACATTAAAAAAATCTTCTTTTAGGAAAGGTTTTGTAATTACGGCATCAAATCCGACATTCACAATTTCATCCAACTTTTCTCTTGTTGCATATGCTGTTTCAGCAACAACTGCTATATTCGGATTAATTTTTCGAAGTTTTTTTAATTCTTCTATTCCGTCCATTACCGGCATTAGAATATCGGTAATTACCAAATTTACGGAATGATTTTTACAAAAATAAACAGCAAGTTTTCCGTTTTGAACGCTAAAAATTTCTGCTTGCAAAGGTTTTAAATATTCTTTAATCAAAATAACTGAATAATAATCGTCATCAACAATAAGAATTCTCTTTTTACCGGACATATTCAGAATATAAATTTGATTTAACCCACATTATTAATAAATAATGTGGAGTTAAAAGTTTATAAAGTTGAAGGTCAAAAGTTTATGTTGATTATTGTTAAATGGTCTATATCCCGAATTTGGGAAATAATCAAAATAAAACAGCGT